>CANFGA010000315.1 GCA_947446335.1 Oxalobacteraceae bacterium
ACGCTCTATCCATTCAAGGATGGTGCCGGGGGCGGTTTTTTCGATGTTGATCAGCACCGTACGATCGATTATGAGACTGCACCGTGGCACGGCGTCCATCTGCGCGCCATTTACCGGGTCGATGAAGCGGCATGGAGCAATCTGAGCAACCGTTCTTATGGCGTCACGCTCGGCTATGCGCACGGCCCGGTCACGGTAGACATGTCGCAGCAACACAAGAGAAATCTGATCGAATCTGCAGGGGTTGTTGCCGCGATCGACAATGGGGCACGCGACAGCATGGTCGCCGCGAAAGTGCATGTGGGGATGGTCAACGCTTACGCGGCGCTCGGCCAGCACAAGGGGACTGGTATTGCATCGTGGAATGACACCAATCCTTATGGCGCGCTATTGTTGTCGGAGCCATCGACCGACAGTCGCGATTTGATGCTCGGACTTGCCGTCAAGTTTGGCGCGACCGTGCTGATGGCCTCGCACAGCCGCAGGGATGACCGCGCTGCGGTCAATCTCGACAGCAGTCGGTTTGCGGTCGGGATCACCCAGCACTGGTCGCGCCAGAGTGAATTTTATGCCGCTTACGCAAAAGTGAAGAGCCTCTCGGCGCCTGACCGTGCGGGCACCGGCGCCTTCAATATCGGTTTGCGTTTCGGATTTTGAACATGCGTCAGCGGGGGCAGTACCCGCCTTGCCAGCGGCCGTCGGAATCGACACGCACCTGTTCTTGTCTGCCGCGCACGCTGCTGGTCACGTTCATCTTCATCGTGAAGGCGCGCTCGCCGACGAACCTGAGTTGGCCTTCGCCGCGCGAGGCCGGGTTGCTGCAAACGAAGGCCAGCTGCATTCCACCATCGATGGCGACATTGTTCGATGTGCAATCACCTTGCTGGATATTGGGTACTTGCTGGTTGGCTGCCATTTCCGGCGTCACGCAAGCTTTGATACTGACGTTCCCGTCCGGGGTGATGTTTGGCATCGACAAGCCTTGGTTTTGCGCCATCTGTTGCACCATGCTGCGCTGCTCGGGCGGCAAGTTGCCCAACTGCTGCAGCAGCATCGAGACGGTTTGATCGGTCTGTGCATCGGCCGATGTCACCCGGCTGCTGATTTCCCACAAGCCGGGTTTCATCCCTTGTGCGAATGAGGGCAGGGTTGCCAATGAAACCAGGGCGATCACAGATGACAAGAAACGGATCATCACTACTCCAGACAGAATTTTTCAGAATGACGCAGCAGCATGCTGCTGAAAAAGAAACGGGCCCCGACTCGCGTGCATCTGGTCGGAGCCCGTGGTGCGCAAGCAGGTCAGCGCGGCGCTGCTTCAGACACGTAGATCTCGACCCGACGATTGCGGGCACGGCCGGCATTATCGTCGTTCGATGCGATCGGCTCGTTCTCGCCGCGGCCTTCCACCACGATACGGGTGGCAGAGACGCCGCGCGTGGCCAGATAATCGCGGGTGTGGGCGGCGCGCTCTACCGACAAGGGTTGATTGATCGTATCGCTGCCGGTATTGTCGGTATGGCCGATGATGCTCACGGTGGTGGCCGGGTTCTGGTTCAGCGTGGTGGCGAAGCGGTCGAGAACGGGGCGCAGGTTGGGCTTGATGTCAGCCCGGTTGGTATCGAATGAAATATCGCTCGGGATTTCGAGTTTCAGGCGGTTGTCAGCCGTTTGGCTGACCTGTACGCCGGTGCCCTGGGTTGCCTGTTCCATCGTGCGCTTCTGGTTTTCCATCCGGTTCGACCAGACATTGCCGACGATGGCGCCAGCGGCGGCGCCCAATACGGCGCCGCCGGCGGCGCGGTTGCCGCCTCCGCCGCCGGTGGCGGCACCCAGCAATCCGCCCAGTCCGGCACCGATACCGGCGCCGGTGGCCGTACCGCGCTGGGTAGCGGACATGTCGGCACAACCCGATATGGCCATCGTCAGCGCGATGATGACGGCCCCCGTTTTGTATTGATTCAAATTATTTCTCCTTGTTCACCGATATGAAAGAACATCAGGCAGCTACAGACCCCGGCCGCTGATAAGGCGCAGCAAGACCATGATCACTGCGATCACCAGCAGTATGTGAATGAAACCACCGATGGTGTAGGAAGTGACCAGGCCGAGCAGCCAAAGTATGATCAAGACGACGGCAATTGTATAGAGCATGATGTGTTCTCCGATTGTGATGTTGATTTGCCAGCGTCGTGTGTGACTCGTTTGCCTATCATGTGCCACAGCAGTGATGATTTTCAGTGAGCCAACATGCGCTGGGTACGGCTTGATTATCTGCGCCGTTTTCAGGATTTTCCGTACGCTGGCGTACATAATGATGGCGATTTGTCATTTTCAATGCTGTTAGCGCATCGATTCGACGGCATTCGACGCGGCAGATTCAGCCGTGCGTGATCCTCAATTCGCGCGGATCTGGCCATCGACGATCCTGACCTGGTCTCCTGCGCTCCAGCGCGGTTGCGTGCTTTGGTGAATGGTGCGGCTCGAACCATTGTCGAGTTGGACGGTAATGTCGTAGCTGCGCCTGGCGTTGACGTTGCCTTCGATCTGGTTGCCGGCCACGGCGCCGCCGATTGCGCCAGCGATGGTTGCCAACTGGCGGCCATTGCCGCCGCCGACCTGGTTGCCCAGCAAGCCGCCGACCACGGCACCGCCGGCTGCGCCCACGCCGCTGCCTTCGGCACGGGTATTGATGACGCGCACCGATTGCACCACGCCGCAATTCGAACACACTGCAGCCTGGGCCGGTGCCTGGTCGCGCTCGGGCGCGCGCTGATTCTGCTCTTTATCCTGGCCTTGACCTTGAGCGTTCCGCTTGTCCAGCATTTCTTGCGCAGCAACGGCTTCTTTTCGATCGATCTGGCTGGCCGGTGGGCTGTTACCGCCGATCGACGATGGCAGCCAACCCATCATCGCGGCGATGCCGACGGCGCAAAACAGGATCACGGCGATGGCGGCGATGATCATCATCGGATGGTATTTTTGTGTTGTGCCTGGCGTGGTGCTCATGATGTTTCCTTTTTTATTCGGGTGTGCAGGGGATTGCTCGCTGGCGCATGGAGTGGCACCCCGCGCCAAGCCGGACTGGCTTGATGGATGGACTGCTTGCCTGCATCTTGCCGCTGCGTGCATCAATTTTCTGTACGTCACCGTACATACAGGAAAAATAATCGGATTTACGCTCAAGACCAGCTGACTGCATGCAGTTTTCCTTAACGCAGCAGCATCGAGAAGGGCTATCGATCATGTTTTCTTTCACTTTTGATGTCATCCAAAGAGCAGCCGTGGCGCCCTTTGCATTGCGCCTGTACATGGATCAACTCCAATGATGAATCTGGCGCTGGCCCGGGCCGGGGCACCGAACTCAGGTACACCAGCGGTGGCTGGCAACCGCCTGCTGGCAAGTCTGCCGGCGGATGATCTCGAGCACTTGAACCCATTGCTGGAAAGGGTCAGCGTGCTGGCAGGCGAGGTGCTCTGTGAACCGGGTCAGGAAATCCGGTATGTCTATTTCCCTGGCGACAGCCTGATTTCATTGCTGGCGGTGGCGGAAGGGCGGATGACGCTCGAAGTCGGTTCGGTAGGCCGCGAAGGCATGATCGGTGCGCGCGCTGCGCTGGGTCACGATGTGGCACAGGTGCGCGCCGTGGTGCAACGCTCTGGCAGCGCCAGCCGCATGGGGCGCGCTGCGTTTTGCGCCGAATTTTGCAAGACCGAGTCGCTGCAGCGCTTGCTGTATCGCTATACCGATGCCGAACTGGCACAGACGATACAAATTGCCGCCTGCAGCCGTTTTCATTTGCTCGAAGCGCGTCTGGCGCGTTCGCTGCTGATGACGCGCGATCGCTTGCAATCGGAAAAATTTTACCTGACGCATGAATTCCTGGCGCAGACGCTGGGCGTGCGCCGGGTCGGTGTGACCAAGGCGGCGAGCGCGCTGCAGCAGCAGAAACTGATCACTTACAGCCGCGGGCATATAGAAATCATCGATGCTGCCGGCTTGCAGCACGCCTCTTGCAGTTGCCATGCGAGGGTGGCCGATGACGTCTTGGTAGGCATGGCGGCCAATTTTTCCTGAAACTTATCCTTGCCGTCGACGGCAAAAGGGCCCCGAGATTCGGGGCCCAAGCGATCGTGCAGTGACAGGCTGGAGTGCCTGTCAATGTGCCGATTACTTCATTTGATTGCCGATCACGCCACCCACGGCTGCGCCGCCGACGGTGCCGATCCCGCTGCCACCGGTGAGGATGGCGCCGCCGACAGCGCCGATGCCGGCGCCGGCTGCAGTATTTCTATCTTGGCGCGACATGTTGGCACATGCGCTCAAGCTCAATACCATGACGATGACGGTGGCACTTGCAGCGATTTTTTTGATTGCGTTCATGATGGATCTCCTGGATGAAAAGTGATGTTGTCAGTTGCTTGAATCAGTTACTGGAAATGGATTACTTCAACGAATTACTTCAAACGAATGCTGTTCTTGATCGACTTGACGCCGTTGACGCCTTGCGCGACCTTGCTTGCCGTGACGATGTCATCGGTTTTCGACACGAAGCCGCTCAATTGCACGATGCCGTTGTAGGTTTCGACGTTGATTTCAGCTACCTTCAATGTCGGCTCGTTCAAGATCGCCGTTTTCACGCTGGTCGTGATGACCGTGTCATCGATATAGCGCGCTGCGCTTTCCTGTTTCGGTCCCATGACGCAG
>CANFGA010000316.1 GCA_947446335.1 Oxalobacteraceae bacterium
AGTTTGCAGGCCGCCTGTGCCGGCCTGGGCGTGGCGATCGGCTCCGTGTTCATGGCACAGGAAGAAATCGACAGCGGGCGCCTGGTCGCGCCGTTTGGCTTCATGCGCGATGGCTCCGAATACTTCCTGCTTTCACCTCTACCGTTCGAGAGTGATCCGCGCCGCACCGCGTTCTTGCAATGGATGCGCCAGCAAATGCACCATGCGCCCCCTTGATGCCAAATCCAAGCGATCTGCCGGCGGGCTTCCAGATTCAATCTCGGAACATACGCTGAAAGCGGCATGAAACACCAGGATCTGGGCGCTGCGATGAAGGAATCCTTACGTCAGGAAAATCCTATGAAACAAAAGTGTCGTTTGTAGTGATGGGTAGAAACCCTGTGGGACTTTGGTGTCGTTTGTTTAAATGCACCCGTCAAATGGAGGGCGTGAACGCCACACGCGTCGAGCGACTGACCCGCGCCAGCTGCCGGGCACGCACATCGCTTAGCCAAAAGCGCGCCGGGCGGCATTGATGCGAGGTCTGGACGGCTCTGGCGCAGGTCACTCATGTGTCTGGCAGAACCTGAACGTCGCCTGTGTACGCACTCAACTGTGGCGCGGGTAGTCCGAGTAGCGGTTTTGACGATTGAGTACGTCATCTACGGACGCGCTTCGCCGGGATAGGCGAAAAATACTGTAGGCTCACCTCCTACAGCTTGGAACGAGCCGGACAAGCAAACTATGCGCACTGATCAGCAAGCGATTTTGGCCCATCGCCTTTGGGACCAAGGCCATACACCAGCACCGCCAGCACAGTCAGGCACCAGACGATCAGCGCGCCGGACGGCAAGTCCAGCAATGTCGATAGCGTTAAGCCCGTTGCATAACCGCCAGCCCCAATCGTATATGCCAGCCCCAAACGCTTTTTGTCATGATAGTGACGAACTGCAAGGCTGGGCACGATCAGGCTGGTAAAAACCAGATAGACGCCCACCAATTGGACGGAAGCGGTGACGGCAAGCGCAAAGATCAAGTAAAAACCGATCCGACTCAAACGGTCGCTAAAAAAATACAGGACAGCACTCACCAGGACAGTCCCGATTGCCGGCAGCAGCAATTGCTCATAACGGACCCACAAGATCTGACCGGCCAGCAAGTCCTGCAAATGTTCGCCGCCGTGCGGGTTATGAGCGACCAGCAATAAGCCACCCGTTGCAGCCAGGATAAACATGACGCCGATTTGTGCTTCCTGCACTTCCGGCCAGCGTTTCTCGGTCCAGGTCAACAGCAGGGCGCCCAGCAAAGCGGCGATCCCAGCAGCGACCTGCACGGCCCAACCCTGCGGATCAAGATTGCCCGAGCCGGCAACAATCACCCCCAGCGCGGCAATCTGGGCAATGGCCAAATCGATAAAGACGATGCCGCGCCTGAGCACTTGCGCCCCCAATGGGATGTGCGTGACGAGCACCAGTAGGCCGGCCAGAAACGCCGGCAGGATAATCATCAAGTCGAGCGATCCCAGCGTCATTTGGCGGCATCCAATAAACGTTGCACGGTGGTATCGAAGAGCGAAAACAAATCCTTGCTCCTGTCATCCGCGCCCACGGTAAACGGCAGCACCACGGCTGGAATATGCGCATGCTCAGACAGCCATTGCGAGGCGCGGCCATCCTGATAGGCGGCGCGGATCACCATTTTGGCTGGCTGACGCTGCAATTGGGTCAGCAACCCGGACAAATGCGCCGCGCCCGGCTCAACGCCCGGCTTTGGCTCCAAAATGCCGACTTGGCGCAAACCAAGCCAGCGCATCAGGTATTCCATGTTTTTATGGTGCTCAACAACTGCAACCGTCTTCAGCGGCGCAGCCTGTTTTTCCCATTTCAGCATTGCCTCGTTCCAGCGCGCCGAGAAATCCTTGTAGCGCGACTGGTAGAAGGCCGCGTTGGCCGGATCGATCTCGGCCAGACGCTTCGCCAAGGCTGTGGCGACCAGCGCAATATTGTGCGGGTCTTGCTGGATGTGGGGATTGCCGGCGGCATGCACGTCGCCTTCGCTGCGGTCAACCTTGTTCGGCACATCGAGCCGGGTGACGAACGCGCCCGTCTCAAAATTGCCCGGCTGGCCAACCGCGATCTTGCTGTTGCCCGACTGTTGCACCAGAATGGGCAGCCAGCCCACTTCCAGTTCCAGTCCTGTGCACACCAGCAAATCAGCATTGCGGGTACGCGCGATCAGGCTGGGACGGGCTTCGATACGGTGCGGGTCTTGCAGCGCAGTGGTGGCGCTCGATACCTTCACCTTGTTGCCACCCAGTTCGCTCGTCAGCGCTTCCCATTCCGGCTCGCAAGCGAGCACATTAATTGCTGCCTGCGAAGACAGGGACACCAGCGCCGTCGCGCAAGCGAACGTAGCAGTCAACAGATTTTTACGCATTTTATGATTCAATGTCAGCTTCATGGAAACTCCTAGAAAGCATGGGCAGCGTGGGTGCCCAGACTCATGATGTACTGTAGGAAGATCTGATTATCGACAACCCCAGGACGTGATTTATCGCGCGCCAATTGCAGGCGCAAACGGGAAAATTCCGAAGGGCTGTAGTCAAACATGAGGGTCGTACGCGATGGCGCAAAATCTTCCAGGATCGGGAAATTGCCCAGCGCTAAAGTGCTGTTGTCGATCAGGCCGATGTTGTGGCTGCCCGAGGACAGGCGGTCATAGCGCAAACCCGTGCGCCACAGTGGCATGAATTGATAAACGCCCTGCAAATACCAGCCGGACTGGATGCTGGCATAAACGCCGCTGGCCGGGCCCGACGACTGAGCTTCGGTATCGAAGTCCAGGGTGCCGCTTTCCTTGCGACGGAAATACTCGCCCTGCAGCTTGAAGTTGGTGTTCATGGAATTGCCGTTCGGCGCCCATTTATAGATCGCATCGGCGATCCAGGTGGCCGATTTTCCACTGAACGCGTTGCTTACGGCCTGACCAGCGGCCAGCGCATCGCTATCCTCGTAAGCGCGCTGCTCGGCACCTGTTCTCAGATACGACAGACCGGCGCGCCAGCTCGACGAATTGCCGATATCGTCGCCTAGGTGGGCAAAAACCGAGGTGGCGCCGACGCCGTTTTTATTGCGGTCATTGCCGGGAAAACTACTGCCACTGCCCAGTTCGACACCCATTTCCAGGAACTGATCGAGCGGTGCCAGCCACTTCGCTTGCAGCCCGTCGGGCTTGTACTGGCCGCCGAGGAAAGCCTGGTAGGCCAAGGGCGCATCAATGAAATCCCAGGTATGGGCATGCTGATTATTCAAATAACCAATTGACGACAAGAAGCGCCCCGCCTTCAAGTTCAAGCCATTCGACAATGACCGAGTCTGGATAAAGGCTTCCTCAACGCCTACGGTATTTTCTGCGCTTAGCGCAAACGTCAACTGTCCAGCAAACTGGGGATCGATATTGGCCGACATGGTCAGCTCCGACTCGCCCAAGTTAAAGCCGCGCTTGCCGGGACCGACCTCGCCGCCCGAAGGCACAAAACCCTGCAAGCGGTATTGGTTCGGGTCTTGCGACAGATTCGACAGGGTCCCGCCAAGGACCAGCGCAATGTTAGGATTAAACACATTGCTGGCTGAGGCAGCGGCTTGCGGCGCCAGCGCTGCCGCGATCGGTGCAGTCTGGGTTTGATCTGCCCCTTCCGCCTGCGCCTGAGCCTGCTGCAAGCGCTGCTCCAGCGCCTGCAAACGGGCTTCGTACGAATCCTTCATGAGTCGGATTTGTTCCCGAATTTCCGCCAGCTGTTGATCGTCGGCGGCCGAAGCCATTATAGGAGTAGCAAATGCGGCAGCCAACGCGGCCGCGAGTACGCTGTTTTTCAGCATGATAATGTCCTGTAGTCCTGTGCAAATAGATATGACGAACCAACACGGCAGTGCGCGGGGCTCGGGAATAAATAAAAGTCAGGCGAGAACGGGCGGAGCGCGGGACTGGAAGACGCACACCGTTCTGAGACATCTCGGCTGCGCGGCGGGAAGGATGGTGGCCGACACGGTGTCACGCGCGACCGGGGAAAAGTGAAATGGCGTATCGAGAGCGGAGGCGATCTGGGCAAACGCCAAGCATTGTGCACAACCATGATCGAGCGCTAGCGACTTGGAGGCTGGCCGTTGCCCGTCTTTTTGCACTTGCCGGGACGCGTCCCGGCTATCCGACAAGTGCGACTGCCCGTGCGAAATTCCCATTTGCTGGGATACCACCAGCAAAAGCGAGAGCAAGGCATGAAAAAAGGTACGGCGTAATGTCACGGCTGGATTCACCCAAGGGTACATTGATTGTCGTATTGTAATGCTGTTAATGGAGGCAGTGTCGATGAATATTTTTACAAATCGGCTATTTGGCCCAGTGGGAGCGAAGCTGCAATAAGCGACATTTGATATTGCCTGGGCGGTGCCGTCATCTTGTCCGTCAAACGAACGTCTGATGGCCAGGCTCTACAGTGTCCGAAATCTACTTTTTTGAGGGGAATCCGGACAATTTGATTCTCGGACAGAATAACGGACACGATGATTTGAATGGAAATGCCAACTGCCATGCCAAATGTCGCCTATTGCAGCTTCGCTCCCAATGGGCCATCTTGGTGTTCAGCCCGCCGCGAGAGACGCCAATCGACTGGAGACCTCTTTTTTTTGGGCGCCAGAAGATGCCTGATGGGCTTTGCAC
>CANFGA010000317.1 GCA_947446335.1 Oxalobacteraceae bacterium
AAGTCGAAGCCAGAGGCGGCGCGCCTGCTGGTTCGGATGACGATCGCGATCGCCTCGGCCGACGGCAATTTCGATGCGGTTGAAAAAAAGGTCGCGATCAAGATCGCCAAGGAACTCGGGATCAGCCCGCGCGAATTCGAACTGGAATAAGTTCGCTGGGATGCATGCGCGCAACTGCCCGGGGACAGGCTAGCCCAAACGGCTTCATGTTTGGTCGAACCTGTCCCCGTCAGCCTGTAGCGCCAGCATTGCGCTTTTGGTCCGGGTCGACGGAGCCAGGTTCGATCGGGCGCAACTGCCGCGCGTATTGCCGGCGCAATCGCTCCCCGCTCGAGCCTGGCACCTGATGCTGACTCCCCGCTCGAGCCTGCCATCTAGCGCAGCGGCGGCGTCAGGTAAGCTGCGCTCGCACCGAGCGTCTTGGCGCTGTTCTTGATTTCGATGCGCGCGATCGATTGCAGATGGACTTCATCGGGGCCATCGGCGTAGCGCAGCGCGCGGCCCCAGGTCCAGTGATCGGCCAGCGGCGTGTCGGGGCTGATCCCCATCGCGCCGAAGGTTTGCATCGCCCGGTCGCATACCGTGGTGTGCAAGTTCGGCACCAGCGCCTTGATCATCGAAATTTCCTTGCGCGCCGCCTTGGCGCCGACGTTGTCGATCATCCACGCCGTTTTCAACACCAGCAAGCGCGCTTGCTCGATCTCGATGCGCGAGCGCGCGATCCACTCGGCCACGATGCCGTGCTGATGCAGGTATTTGCCGAAGGTGCGCCGTTCCTGGGCGCGCTCGATCATCAGTTCGAGCGCCAGTTCGGCCGCGCCGATCGAGCGCATGCAATGGTGGATCCGGCCCGGTCCCAGCCGCGCCTGCGCCAGCGCAAAGCCGCTGCCCTCCTCGCCGAGCAAATTGGTGACCGGCACGCGCACGTTGCGAAACACGATCTCGCAATGGCCCTCGGGCGAATGGTGATTCATGATGTCAATGTTGCGCACGATCTCGACGCCAGGGGTGTCGCGCGGCACCAGCACCATGCTTTGCTGGCGATGCGACTCGGCATCCGGATCGGTCTTGCCCATCAAGATGAAGATCGTGCAGTTCGGATGGGCGGCATTGGTGATGAACCATTTTCGGCCGTTGATCACGTAGTCATCGCCATCGCGCGCGATCAAGGTCGTGATGTTGGTCGCATCCGACGATGCCACATCGGGCTCGGTCATCGCAAAAGCCGAGCGGATCTCGCCGTTGAGCAAGGGCAGCAGCCACTGTTCGCGCTGCTCTGGCGTGGCACACAGGTGCAGCAATTCCATGTTGCCGGTGTCGGGTGCATTGCAGTTGAATACTTCCGAAGCCCAGCCGATGCGGCCCATGATTTCGGCCAGCGGCGCGTATTCGCTGTTGCTCAAGCCGGTGCCGGGCTCGCCCTCCTTCAGATGCGGCAAGAACAGATTCCACAACCCTTCGGCCTTGGCCAGCGCCTTCAACTCTTCCATGAACGAGACCGGATAGATGCCGGCATGCACTTCCTCGTTGTACTGGCGCACGCGCGGCAAGATATGCTGATCCAGAAAATCGCGCACGCGCACGCGCAGCGCCTCCACTTTCGGTGTATAGCCAAAATCCATGATGAATCTCCCTAAGCTTGTTTCGGTTGTTCGGTTGGTTCGGACAGTTTGTTATTTTCTTCGATCAGCTCGACTGCGAGTTGCGCCAACTGGCCCGCCATCTGGCCTACTTGCAGCGCCTGGTCGCTCGATGCATTGCCATCCTGAGCCCGCTTGAGCACCCCTTGCAAGATCGCGGCGAGCCGAAAGAAGCTAAATGCAAGATAGAAATGCCAGTCGTCGATCGCACCGATGCCGCGCAGCGCGCAATAGTTGGCCATCAGGTCGAACTCGGTCGGTATCCCCAGTGCTGCCCTGTCCTTGCCGGCCAGCCCGGAGATATGGCCGTTCGATGGCAGGCGCAGACACATGCAGAAGTACGCCAGATCGGCCAGCGGGTGGCCCAGCGTCGACAATTCCCAGTCCAGCAGCGCCAGCACGCGCGGCTCGGCCTGATCAAAGATCAGGTTGTCGAGCCGGTAGTCGCCGTGCACCAGACTGCGTTGACCATCGTCTTGCGGCAGGTGGGCCGGCAGCCACGCGATCAGGGTTTCCATCGCCGCAATCGAGCCGGTTTCGGCGGCCCGATATTGCTTGGTCCAGATGCCGATCTGGCGTTCGAAATAATTGCCGGGCCGGCCATAGTCGCCCAGCCCGACCGCATCCACATCGACATCGTGCAGCGCTGCCAGCACCCGAATCAACTCGCCATACAGCGGCGCGCGCTGCTCGCGCGGCAAGGTTGGCAACGCAGGGTCCCAGAAGATGCGGCCCTGCTCGAAACTCATCAGATAAAACATGCTGCCGATCACGCTCGGGTCCAGGCACAGATGATGGGCGCGCGCGACAGGGACGCTGGAGTCTTGCAGCGCGACCAGCACCCGGTATTCCCGATCGACTGCATGCGCGCCCTTGAGCAAGACGCCCGGCGGCTGGCGCCGCAGCACGTAATCGCCGCTGGCTGCGCGCAGCAGAAAGGTCGGATTGGATTGTCCACCGGAAAATTTCTCCAGCGTCAGCGGCCCGCGAAAACCGTCGATGGCCGTTTCCAGCCAGGCGGCGAGCCTGGTTTCATCGGTGTGGGCGTTGTTGCATGCATCGTTGTTTGCATCGTTTTTCATCGCTGGGGTTTCCATTATCCGTAGCTGATCGAGTCCAACCGGCCCGGCTGATCGAGGTGGGGAATATTGTTAAAGCTGGACAACTGGACCGACTCTCGACTGAAGTAATAGTGCGAAAAGCTGCTGTTTCTGATCTGCAAATTGAGTTCGATCGCGCTTTGCGCCGGCGCCTGCAGCACTTGCCTGGTCATCATCGCGATCGGGCCGCCCGAGCTGACCACGAGGATCTTGCTGGCATCGCTGTGCTGGATGAAGCTGCGCGCGCCGGCGACCCGCTCGGCAAAGTCAAGCCAGCTTTCCGGCTGGGCCGATGTCAGTTGCTCGTCGGCCCACAGCTGCAAGAGCTGTTTCAATGCCTGGAAGAAAGCGCGCTTGTCGCCGCGAACAAGCTGCTTCAGTTCGACATGTTCAGGGCCGACGGCGGCGAACAAGGCATCGAAATCATATTCATTGAGCCCGGCGTGCTGATCGAATGCCAGGCCATTGCCAAGACCGTGGCCAACGCCGTGGCCAAGACCGCGGCAAATGCCCTCGGCGGTCTGACGGTGGCGCAACTGGGTGCCGATGATGATCTGGTCAAACTCGATCTCGCGTTCCAGAAAATACTGCCCCAGCCACAGCGCTTGCTGCTCGCCGAGCGCAGAGAGGCGGTCATAGTCATCGGTCCCGAAGGATGCCTGACCGTGCCGAACCAGATAAAACTGCGCCATTGCCACCTCCTTGATAAAACATGATGATAGCGAGCAAATTGACATTATTAAAATTTATTATAATGATAGCCCAGCATAACCATTGCTTATGATGATTCCCCAACCCATGCAAAGAGGCTGCCATGCGCTTGAACCAGGTCGATTTGAACCTGTTCGTGGTATTTGAAACGATCTATGAAAAACGCAACCTGACCCGGGCTGCGGAAGTGCTGTGCATTTCGCAGCCGGCGGTCAGCAATGCGCTGGCGCGGATGCGCAAGAGCTTCAACGACCAGTTGTTCGTGAGCACGCCGCACGGCATGGTGCCCACGCCGGTCGCACAAAACATCATCGCGCGCGTGGGCGAGGCGCTGCAATTGCTCAACGCCAGCGTCCAGGAAGCGGAACAGTTCGTGCCAGCGTCCGCCAGCAAGGTGTTTCGGGTCAGCATGAACGACTTGACTGAAACGCTGCTGCTGCCGGCGCTGGGGGACGTGCTGCAACGCGAAGCACCCGGCATCCGCATCGAAAGCTATTTCAGCAAGCGTCACGATGTCGCGCGCGAACTGGCGACCGGAGCGCTCGATCTGGCGATCGACGCCCCGTTGGTCGCCGACCCGCAGTTGCTGCACGGTGCGCTGGCCAGCGAACGCTATGTCTGCATGCTGCGCCGCGGCCATCCGCTCGCCACAGCGCCCTTGACGCTGGAAAATTACCTGGCCCTGGGCCATGTCCACATTTCGAGCCGGCGCGAGGGGCTGGGCCATGTCGATGCGGCGCTGCACTTGCTCGGCCTGCAGCGCGAGATCCGGATGCGGGTCCAGCATTACATGGTGGCGCCGTTGATCGCGCTGCGCACCGACCTGGCGTTGACGGCCCCGCTGGGGCTGGTACAAGGACAAGATGCGATCTTGCTCGAACTGCCCTTTGCGTTGCCGGCGCTGCAATGGCATCTGTACTGGCACCGCAGCGCCGACCGGGATCAAGCCAATGCCTGGCTGCGCGGCCAGTTGCTGCAGTTCATGCGCAAGCTGCAACCGGCCTGACAAAACAGGATAATTCACCAGCAAAAACCGAAAAGTTTGCCTTCCGGTAAAATGCCGAATTAAATGCAGACAGCAAGCTCCATGAATTTCTTATTGACACTGATACTGGCGGGCTTGACGATGGTCGGGCCGCTCGCCATCGACACTTACCTGCCCTCGTTCCCCGCGATCGCCACCAGCTTCAACGCCAGCCCGATGATGGTCCAGCAAACGCTGTCGGCCTTCCTCTTCAC
>CANFGA010000318.1 GCA_947446335.1 Oxalobacteraceae bacterium
ACCAATGCGCTGCGCGCGATGAATGTGCCGCCCGATTCGACGATCACTGAAATCATCATTCCGAGCAACGCACAGGAGGGCATGTGATGTCGGCTCCCAACCTGCAACAGATCAGCGCGTGGCTCGCTGGCGCAGCGCCGCATGGGCAACTCGCTTCCGACAGCCGCCGCATCCAGGCTGGCGATGTCTTCTTCGCCTATCCGGGCGAGGCCGCCGACGGGCGCAATTTCATCGCCGCCGCCATCGAACAGGGCGCCGCAGCAGTGCTGTTCGATGGCGCCGGCTTTGCCTGGAACCCGGCATGGACGGTGCCGCATCTGGCCGTGGCCGACTTGAAGCAGCAAGCCGGCTTGCTGGCGCACGCCTTTTACGCGCAGCCGGATGCGGCGATGTTCAGCGTCGGCCTGACCGGTACCAACGGCAAGACGTCGTGCGCGCTGTGGCTGGGGCAGGCGCTCTCGCGCGTCGGCGTGTCCACTGCCGTGATCGGCACGCTGGGCGTGGGCCTGTTTGCAGCGCGCAGTTCGGGCGCACCCGAGTTTGATATCACCGGTTACACCACGCCCGATGCGGTGCTCTTGGCGCGTACGCTGGCCGACATGCGCAAGGCCGGCGCGCAGGCGCTGGCGATCGAAGTATCATCGATTGGACTCGATCAGGAACGCGTGGCCGGCATGCACTTCGATGTCGCGCTGCTGACCAATTTGACGCGCGACCATCTCGATTATCACGGCGACCTGGCCCGATACGAGGCGGCCAAGACCCGCTTGTTCGACTGGCCCGGCTTGCAGTGCGCGGTGCTGAACCTGGACGATGCGATGGGGCTGCGCTTGGTTGCGCATCTGGCTGGCAAGCCGTCGTTCAGCTTGATCGGCTATACGCTGGCCGATGCGGTGACCCGGCCCGACATCGAAGGCGGTGTCACGCTGCGCGCCAGCGGTTTGCGCAGCCGCAGCCGTGGCACCGATTTTCACGTCGATTGCCGCTTCGGTTCGGCGCTGGTGAAGACCGGCCTGGTTGGCCGTTTCAACATCAGCAATGCGCTGGCCGTGCTGGCGGTGTTGCTGAGCAAGGGCATTGCGTGGCGCAGTGCGATCGAGGCGATCGAAGCATTGACGCCGGCACCCGGGCGGATGCAGCAAGTGGGCGGCCAGGATGCACCGATGGTCGTCATCGATTACGCGCACACGCCCGACGCGCTCGAAAAAACGCTGGCCGCGCTGCGCCAGGTTGCCAACGAGCGCGGCGGGCGGCTGTGGTGCGTGTTCGGTTGCGGCGGCGACCGCGATCCGGGCAAGCGAGCGCAGATGGGCGAAGTCGCGCAACTGGCCGATCAGGTGCTGGTCACCAGCGACAACCCGCGCAGCGAAGATCCGCACCGGATCATCGCGCAGATTCTGGCTGGCATGGCGCCGGCAGGGACGCAAGCGCAGACCATCGAAGACCGCGCCAGCGCGATTTTGTCGGCGATCAAGCATGCCGCCAAGCTTGACGTGATCCTGCTGGCCGGCAAGGGGCATGAGGCTTACCAGGAAATCAGGGGCAAGAAGCTGCCTTTTTCCGATGCCGACCATGCCGCGCTGGCGCTGGCTGCACGCGCCACGATGATGAGGCCCAATTGATGGATGACTTGATGCAAGCAAGATTGACTCAACTGGTGGCGGCGATCGCCGGTGCAACCCTGATGCCGGGCGCCGCGCAGGATATCGTCATCAACGCCGTCTCGCTCGATAGCCGCAACGTGCCCCCTGGCGCACTGTTCGTCGCGCTGCGCGGCGACACCTTCGATGGCCACGACTTCCTGGCCCAGGTCGCGCAAGCCGGCGCCGGCGCGGTCGTCGCCGAAGCTTTGCCTGCCGACTGGGCGCAGCTTGCCCCTGGCGTGCCTGTGATTCTGGTCCCCGACACTCTGGTTGCGCTGGGCCAGATCGCCAATTTCTGGCGTTGCCAGCATGCACTGCCGATGATCGGCGTCACCGGCAGCAACGGCAAGACCACGGTCAAGGAAATGATCGCCTCGATCTTGCGCGCCGCCTTGGGCGAGGATGGCTATCTGGCCACGCGCGGCAATTTCAATAACGAGGTCGGCGTGCCGTTGACGCTGATGCGTCTGGAACCGACGCACCGTGCGGCCGTGATCGAACTGGGGATGAATCATCCAGGTGAAATCGCGCGCCTGTCGGCGATCGCCCAGCCCACGCTGGCGCTGGTCAACAATGCGCAGCGCGAGCATCAGGAATTCATGCACAGCGTGCGCGCGGTGGCGCTGGAAAACGGCGCCGTGCTGACTGGCTTGGCGCAAGATGGGGTCGCGGTATTTCCATTTGGCGACGAATTCACCGCCTTGTGGCGCGATCTGGCCGGCGCGCGCCGCACGCTCACCTTCGCTCCGGCCAAGGCCGGCGCGGGACGCGAAGGCGATACCGATCAGGCCGATGTCAGCTGCACCTGGCGCATCAACGACTTCGGCAGCGACCTGTTCGTGACGATCCGCACCGATGCTGCGCCGCTGCAGTTCTTCGTCGATCTGGCCGCGGCCGGCGAACACAATGTGCGCAATGCGCTGGCCGCCTGTGCCTGCGCGTTCGGCATCGGGATCGATATCGATGCGATCCAGCACGGACTGCAAGCGTTCGCTCCGGTGAGCGGGCGGCTGCAGAAAAAAATGACTGCTAACGGCATCACCGTGATCGACGACAGCTACAATGCCAATCCCGATTCGGTGCGCGCCGCGATCGATGTGCTGGCGCAAGCGGCGCCGCCGCGCATCCTGGTGCTGGGCGACATGGGCGAGGTCGGGACCCAGGGCCGCCAGTTTCACGAGGAAATCGGCGCCTATGCGGCCAGCAGCGGGATTGAGCACGTGCTCGCCACCGGCGAATTGGCGCGCCATTTGAATGGCACCGGCGGGCAAAACAAGGTCACCCATTTCGAGCAGTTCGAGGCGCTGGTGATCGCGCTCGATGAGCTGCTGGCTGGTAATGCTGACAGCGCCACCGTCCTGGTCAAGGGTTCACGCTTCATGAAGATGGAACGCATCGTGCGCCATCTGGTCGATCCGCAAGATTCAAAAAATTTACAAAAAAATAACAAGGAAGTGCATTAATCATGTTGCTCTGGCTCGCACAATATTTTCAGGAAGAACTCGGCCCGCTGCGGGTCTTTAACTTCATTACGTTTCGCGCCGTGTTCGCGACCCTCACTGCGTTGTTGATCGGCCTGGCAGCCGGCCCGGCCGTGATCCGTATGCTGACCAGAATGAAGGTGGGGCAGGCGGTGCGCCCGGATGGTCCGCAAACCCATTTGAAAAAACACGGCACGCCGACCATGGGTGGCGTGTTGATCCTGATCTCGATCGGCATCTCGACGCTGCTGTGGAGCGACTTGTCGAACCGCTTCATCTGGCCGGTGCTGATCGTCACGCTCGGTTTCGGCGCGGTCGGCTGGGCCGATGACTACCGCAAGGTGGTGCGCCAGGATCCGAACGGGATGCGCTCGCGCGAAAAATATTTCTGGCAATCGCTGATCGGCATCGTCGCCGCCTTTTACCTGGCATTTTCGGTGCCGGTGCCGAGTTCGTCGGAAGTGTGGCAATTGATCTACGCCTGGGGCCAATCGGGGTTTTCGATGGACTTGCCGCCCAAGGCCGACTTGATCGTGCCATTTTTCAAGACCTTCAGCTATCCGCTGGGGGTCTGGGGCTTCATCGCGCTCACTTATTGCGTCATCGTCGGCACCAGCAATGCCGTCAATTTCACCGATGGCCTTGATGGGCTGGCGATCATGCCCACGGTGATGGTGGGCACGGCGCTGGGCTTGTTTGCCTATCTGACCGGCAGCGCCAACTATTCGAAATACCTGCTGATTCCGCACATTCCGGGCGCCGGCGAGCTGATCATTTTCTGCGGTGCGATGGCCGGCGCGGGCCTGGCCTTTTTGTGGTTCAATGCGCATCCGGCGCAAGTGTTCATGGGCGACGTCGGCGCTCTGGCCTTGGGTGGCGCGCTCGGCACCATCGCCGTCATCGTGCGCCAGGAAGTGGTGCTGTTCATCATGGGCGGCATCTTCGTGGTCGAGACGCTGTCCGTCATCATCCAGGTCGGTTGGTTCAAGATCACCAAGATGCGCACCGGGATCGGGCGCCGGGTATTCCTGATGGCGCCGCTGCATCACCATTTCGAACAAAAAGGCTGGAAAGAGACTCAGGTCGTCGTGCGTTTCTGGATCATCACGATGTTGCTGGTGCTGGTCGGCCTGTCGACGCTGAAGCTGCGCTGATGAACCTGCCGACAAACTCGCTGACGAGCTCGCCGATGAATTCATTGAGCAACTCATCGACCAACTACCACGGCAAACAGGCCTTGGTGCTCGGCCTCGGCGAATCGGGGCTGGCGATGGCGCGCTGGCTGGCGCGCCAGGGCGCAGCGCTGTGCGTGGCCGATACGCGCGCCGCGCCCGAGCGCCTGGCGGCGCTGCGCGCTTGCGTGCCGGACGTGCGTTTCGTGGGCGGTCCCTTGTCCACAGCGCTGCTCGAGGGCATCGATTTCATCGCCGTCAGCCCGGGTCTGTCGCCGCTGCGCGAACTGGCCGGGCTGATTCCGGCTATTCTGGCAAAAAACATCCCGCTATGGGGCGAGATCGAATTGTTTGCGCAAGCGTTGCAGCAATTGAGGCAAGAGCGCGCT
>CANFGA010000319.1 GCA_947446335.1 Oxalobacteraceae bacterium
AAAAACCGTGCCGGCGCTGGTCCAGCCGACCAAGCAGGGCGAGTTGTTCGTGCTCGATCGCCGCACCGGCACACCGGTGTTGCCGGTGACCGAAGTGGCAGCGCCACAGGGTGCAGCCAAGGGCGACCGTACCGCCGCAACCCAGCCGCGCTCGCAATTGTCGTTCGATCCGCCGGCGCTGAAGGAGAGCAACATGTGGGGCGCCACGATGTTCGATCAATTGGCTTGCCGCATCGGCTTTCGCCAGTTGCGCTATGAAGGGCGCTTCACGCCGCCATCGACCCAGGGCTCCTTGGTCTATCCGGGCAATTTCGGCGTCTTCAACTGGGGCGGGATTGCGATCGATCCGCAGCGCCAGATCGCCTTTGCGACGCCGACTTACCTCGCTTTTGTGTCGACGTTGATCCCGCGCGCCGACACAACGACCCAGTATGTGCAAAATGGCACGCCGCCCGCAGGCGCCTTGCCGGCCTTGAATGAAAACTTTGGCGCGCCGTTTGCGACCAAGATGCATCCATTCACGTCGCCGCTCGGCGTTCCTTGCCAGGCACCGCCATGGGGCTATGTCGCCGCCGCTGATTTACGCACCGGAAAAGTGATCTGGCAGCACAAGAATGGCACCGTGCGCGATTCGTCGCCATTGCCGTTGCCATTCAAGATGGGCGTACCCAACCTGGGCGGTCCGATCGTCACCGCCGGTGGCGTTGCCTTCCTGTCCGGCACGATCGACAATTTCGTGCGCGCTTACGATGTCAGCAACGGCGCCCAGCTATGGGAAAGCCGCTTGCCGGCCGGCGGTCAAGCCACGCCGATGACCTATCGCGGCAACGATGGCCGCCAGTATGTGCTGGTGGCGGCCGGTGGCCACGGTTCGCTCGGCACCAAGGCCGGCGACTATTTGATTGCCTACGCGCTGCCGAAGTAAACAAAATCATCTGAAGTAACCATCGACAGGACCCTGCCGGCAACGCCGGCAGGGTCCTGTTCACATGCAAGCTCAGTTGGCCCTCAGTTCGTCTTCTCCGGCAACGGCAGGTGCACCCAGTCATTGTAGAAAGCTTCGATGTCGGGCTGGAATTCATGGATCACCGGATACCACGGTGTTGGCGCTTCGACATCGTGCATCGTCCCGCATTCGGGGCAATAGTATTCGCGGTAGACTTGCCAGCTGGTGTCGGGTGCCATCAGCGCCGGGTAGACTTCTTGCATCGCTTGCGGCGTATCGCGCACGTAGACCAGCGCTTCGAGCTTCCAATTGTTGCGGTAGTCGCCAAATTCGTGGCCGCAGCTGCATTTGGTGACCCACTCTTTGCTGCTCTTGTTCTGGGCGATATACAGATGCAGGCTGATCGGCAAGATGATCTTGTCATCCCAGGGCAGCTTCGCTTGCAGCGCATGCAGATACATGCGAAAGCGATCGTCATCCTTGGGCATCGACAGCATGCGCATCGTGGTTTCCCAGTCGAGCTTGCCTTCGACCAGATAGTTCACTTGTTCTTGTGTATAGACAGACATGGTTCATCTCCAGTTGTTTTGATTCATTGCTGTGGCTGCCCCGAACCGGGATCGCTCCCGGCCCGGATTCGGCTACAGCCTCATTCTTCGACCAGCACCACGGTGCGCACGTCCGGCAGCTTCGACAGATCCATCCGGTATTTGGACCCGAACGAGGGCACGCCGAGCTCGGACTCGGGCAATTCCCAATCGGCCGGCAAATCCCAGAACGCCTTGAATTCATCCTTGAACTTGGCGCTCAAATCAAAACTGGTGGCGAACATGTGGCGCACCTGGACCGATGCCGATTTGCTCACGATGCGCGTGCGCTCCTGTTTCATCCAGTCGCGAGTCGGGATCGCTCTCGCGATGCGCTCCTTGCGCACTTCCTTGCGCCGCGCCGCTGTCCCGGCAACATCGACCGTCCAGATGCCGTCGCCGTCTTGCGCGATCACCACGCCGTACACTTTTTCTGCAAACTCGGGCAGCACGAAGCGGCTGTTCAGATCGGTTTCAACGTTGGCGCAATCGCGATCGAGCGGATCGCCGAAACCCGGGCCGCCGCGCAGGTAATTGAGATACAGGTCGTGGTTTTCGAAGATCGCTTCCGTGGTCGTGCATTGCTTGTCGCGCTTGACCTGGGCCTCGGCGCTGATGTGCTGCTCGTATTGCGCATCGCCCGGGTTGCGGTCGGCCCCCAGCGGCAGCGACAAGCCATCGCGGATGCGCGCCTCCAGGTCGGTCTTGTGGGCCTGGAAGCGATAGCCGGTGGCCGATGGATAGCCGCCCATCAAGCCCCAGTCGCTGTTCATGTAGCCATTGCCGGAGAAGAACATGGTCCAGTCCTGCGCCTTCCAGACCATGCGCAGCGTCTCGAAGCCGCAACCGCCGCGATACTTGCCGTAGCCGCCAGAATTGGATTTCACGTTGCGCCCCATGTACAGCATCGGCTCGGCCAGTTCCCAGATCTCGATGTCGCCCATGTCGCCTTCGGGATTCCAGACCGCCGCATTGTGGTTCAAGCCATCCTTGACGGCGCAAGCGCCGGTGCCGCAGGCGGCCGTCTCGAAGCTGTTTACCGCATGCACTTCGCCATCCTGGTTGATGCCGCCTCCTTGCAGCCAGTTGCAGGCATTCGCATTGCCGGCATTGACTTCTTCCAGATAGCCGCGCGCAAAGTACGATTGGCTCATCCCGCGCCAGACGCCGCTCCAGGCCGACACCAGGAAGTGCCAGGCATTGGCATGCGCGGTGCGCCGATCGTCCGGATTCATCCACGTGCCTTTCGGGATCTTGAATTCGGTCGCGTAGTAGGCGCCGTCGTTGATGCGCGCCGTCGGCACCAGCGTTTGGGTCAGCATGACCCAGATCCCGCTGGTGAAGGCGACCTGGTTCGCATTGTAGGCATGCCAGCCCCAGCGGCTTGCGCCTTCGAAATTGAGCTTCCAGCTCGCATCCGGGCGGATCGTCATTTCGCACGGCGCATGCATGATGCTGTTCATCTTGCCGAACTCGGATGCGAGGCTCATGTCCGGGTGATCGTAGGGCACGTCGACGAAGGACACCCTGCGGTAGACGCCGGGCACCGTCATCGCCTTGAGCCGCAATTGCAAGCCGCGCCGGCCTTCTTCGATGATTTCATCGGCGAACTTGAGGTAGTTTGCTATCCCTTCGACCGCCAGCACTTCTTCGACCATCTTGCGCACCATGTGGCAACCGGCGATCCGGGTGCGCTCGTCGAGGATCCAGTACTTGGGCGTACGCACGTTGCGCTGGCTTTCATGCAGCCAGTCGCGCAGCGGCACATCGTTGGCGCCGGTCTTGCGGCAAGTGACCTGCAAACCGTCGCCGAAGCGCGATACCTGGCCACTCGACATCGATCCCGGCGTCATCGCGCCCAGATCGATCACGTGCGTCACGCCGCCGACCCAGCCGATCAGATTGCCTTCCCAAAAGATCGGCACGATGGTGGCGATGTCGCACGGATGGACATTGCCGATCGAGCAATCGTTGTTGGTGAACATGTCGCCGGGATTGATGCCGGGATTGACTTCCCACGCATTTTCTATCATGTACTTGATCGCCGCGCCCATGGTGCCGACGTGGATGATGATCCCGGTCGAGGTCAGCACGCAATCGCCGGCCGCGTTGTAGAGCGTGAAGCACAGTTCGCCTTCTTGCTCGACGATCGGCGAGGCGGCGATCTTCTTGGCCGTTTCTCGCGCATGGACCAGGCCGCCGCGGATTCTGGAAAACAGCTTTTCATAGGTGATCGGGTCGGTTTCCTTGAATTCCAGCGTGTCCAATCCATTGTAAAAACCGGTTTTCTTGGTGCGTGCCAGCATCGCATCGCGGTGCTGCTTGAGGGTCTTGCCGTTGCCCAGCAGATCGGGCAAACCCATTTCCTTGGCTGACATGGTGTTCATGAGCGGTCTCCTTTTTTGACTTCCTTCAGGTGAAACAGGCGGTGCGTGTCGCAATAGGTTTCAAAGCCGAGCGGCACGATGAAGGTCGTCGACGGCGATTCGACGATCGCCGGGCCGAGGACGCGGTTGCCGGCCTTGAGCGCTTCCATCGACCAGATCTGGGCCTCTTCCCATTTCTTGTGGCGATAGAAAGGGCGGCTGCCGATATGCGCCTCGGGCGCAGGAATCGGGCCGGCATCTTCTTCTTCCGGCAATTCGGGTTTCGACGAGACGACGCTGCCGCGCATGATGGCGCCGGTCACGCCAAAACCGAGTTCGGGCGAACTGGCCGACACTGCATAGGTGCGCCCGTAAGTTTCGTCGAACACATGGACCATCTTTTCCCAGTCGGCCACGGTGGTGGCGCTGGTGACCGGTGAATTGATTTCCAGATCGTTCAACTGGCCCATGAATTGCATCCGGTAACCGGGCAGCAGCAGCACTTCTTCCGGCTTGAAGCCATTCAAGACGAATTGCTCGACGACCTTGTCGGCCAACTCGGCCCAGGCCCGGGTCAGCGTTTCGCAGGCGTGGATTTTCTCGCCATCGGTGGCCTTGGGGCCGATGCTGATGTCGACGCTCTTGTCGTAGCGGTATTCATATTCGGCGCAGGCGCAGCCGAATGCGGAAAATCCTGCCGCCCAGGCCGGCACGACGACATCCTTGAAGCCCAGCCCTTCGGTGTAGCCATAGGTATGGACCGGGCCTGCGCCGCCG
>CANFGA010000320.1:0-4639 GCA_947446335.1 Oxalobacteraceae bacterium
CCACGGTGGCGGTCTTGATCGCTTTCGAGACCAGGTAGGCGGCGCCGCCGACAGCCATCAGGTAAGCCGACTTGTGGTTCTTGATCGATGCGATCGCTTCAGGGCCGCGTTCAGCCTTGCCGATCATCGAAATGAGGCCGGTTTTTTCCAACATCATGTCGGTGAACTTGTCCATCCGGGTCGCCGTCGTCGGGCCGGCCGGACCGACTGCCTCGCCCTTGATTGGATCGACCGGGCCCACGTAATAGATCACGCGGTTGGTGAAGTCGACCGGCAATGGCTCGCCCTTGGCCAGCATCTCTTCGATGCGCTTGTGCGCGGCGTCGCGCCCGGTCAGCATCTTGCCGTTCAGCAGCAGAGTCTGGCCCGGCTTCCACGAGGCGACTTCTTCTTTTGTCAGCGTGTTCAGGTCGACGCGCTGCGATTTCTCGGTATCCGGGGTCCAGCGCACGTCGGGCCACGACGACAGCAGCGGCGGTTCCATGTAAGCCGGGCCGGAGCCGTCGAGCACGAAATGGCCGTGGCGGGTGGCGGCGCAATTGGGGATCATCGCAACCGGCTTGGAGGCGGCGTGCGTCGGATACATCATGATTTTCACGTCCAGCACCGTGGTCAAGCCGCCCAGGCCCTGGGCGCCGATGCCGAGCGCATTGACCTTGTCGCACAGTTCGATGCGCAATTCTTCCAGCTTGGTTTGCGGGCCGCGCTGCTTCAGGTCGAACATGTCGATGTCATCCATCAGCACTTCCTTGGCCATCAGCATCGCTTTTTCGGCGGTGCCGCCGATGCCGATGCCCAGCATGCCAGGCGGGCACCAGCCGGCGCCCATCTGTGGCACCGTCTTCATGACCCAGTCCACCAGCGAGTCCGATGGATTGAGCATGACGAATTTCGATTTGTTTTCCGATCCGCCGCCCTTGGCTGCCACTTTCACGTCGACGGTATTGCCTTCGACCAGCTCCATGTGGACCACGGCTGGCGTGTTGTCCTTGGTGTTCTTGCGGTCGAACTGCGGGTCGGCCACGATCGAGGCGCGCAGCTTGTTGTCGTCGAAATTGTAGGCGCGGCGCACACCTTCGTTGACCGCGTCGGTGACGCTGCCCTTGAAGCCTTCGAAACGCACGCCCATGCCGATCTTCAGGAACACGTTGACGATGCCGGTATCCTGGCAGATCGGCCGCTTGCCTTCGGCGCACATGCGCGAATTGGTCAGGATCTGCGCGATCGCGTCTTTCGCCGCCGGGCTTTGCTCTGCTTCATAGGCGCGCGCCAGGTGCGCAATATAGTCGGCCGGATGGTAATAGCTGATGTATTGCAATGCGGCGGCAACGGATTCGATCAGGTCGTCTTGTTTGATGATGGTCATGGTTGGTCTCGTTGGTCTCGTTGGTTGGGCAGTTACGGAATCGATGAGTGTGGCTAGGGTTTCAATGGGGCTTGGTCTGGTTCTGGGTACCGATCATGATGCGGTCGGTGTAGGCAATGGCCAGCGCAGAGAGCAGGAACGCGATGTGGATCACGGTTTGCGCGATCAGCACTTTGGTATCGTAGGCGCCGGCGTTGATGAAGGTCTTTAGCAAGTGGATCGACGAGATGCCGATGATCGCCATCGCCAGCTTGGTTTTCAGGACCGAGGCATTGACGTGCGAGAGCCATTCGGGCTGGTCCGGATGCTCATCCAAGTACATGCGCGAGACGAAAGTTTCATAGCCGCCGATGATGACCATGATCAACAGGTTCGAGATCATCACGACGTCGATCAAGCCCAACACGACCAGCATGATGGTCGATTCATTGAGCCGGGTCGGCAGCGCCGCACCGGGTATTGCGACGGCGGCAAAGATGTGCTGCAGCGCCGCGTCGTTGCCCATCGCCGCGCCGATCAAGTCCACCAGTTCGACCCAGAAATGAAACACGTAAACGCATTGCGCCAGGATCAAGCCCAGGTAGAGCGGCAATTGCAGCCAGCGCGACATGAAGATGAAGGATGCCAGCGGGCGTAGTCTGGACTGTTGTTTTGGAAGTTGCGGGGCGCTCATTGTTGCTCTTTCGGTAGGGTGGGGCCAGAAAAACAATATTTTACACGCGCACCCCCCGCTTGAGGGGTGTGCCGAGGCAGCATGCTGTATTGATATCGCACAATAATTATGCAATAGTAAGCAACAGTCGTGTTCTTTGCGGTGATGATTAAAGATGTAGCGCAAATCATTCACAACGCAACATGGTTCTGGAAAAGTGCTGCCAAAAATAAAAAACGAGGCTGATGCCGCAGCCCTTGCATTGCCGGGTGCTGATGGCCGGGCGTTCATGGCCTGGTGCTTGTCCATTGCGCGCCGTGATCGAAAGCGGCACGCGCAACAGGATGTAAGGCGTCAGTAAGCGTTAAAGTTTATGTTGTTGTAAAACGATTACTACATAGGAGATAAGCATGGCTGGAACGGAGACACAAGGTAATGGACCACAGGGCTCGCAGGAATCGCGGGTATTCGCACCGTCGCCCGAGTTTGTAAAGCAGGCCAACATTTCGGGCATGGAGCAATACAATGCGATGTGCGCCGAAGCGGAACGCGACTACGAAGGTTTCTGGGAGAAACTGGCGCGCGAAAATCTGGTATGGAAAAAACCATTCACCAGGACCTTGAACGAAGACAACGCGCCTTTCTACAAATGGTTTGAAGACGGCTTGCTGAACGTCTCTTACAACTGCCTCGACGTCAACTTGACAAACGGCAACGCCGACAAGACCGCGATCATCTTCGAAGCGGATGACGGCCAGAGCACCAATGTTACCTATAAACAATTGCATGAAAAAGTCTGCAAGCTCGCCAATGGCTTGAAGTCGCTCGGCATCAAGAAGGGTGACCGCGTCATCATCTACATGTCGATGTCGGTCGAAGGCGTGGCGGCAATGCAAGCATGCGCCCGTATCGGCGCGACCCACTCGATCGTGTTCGGCGGCTTCTCGGCCAAATCGCTGCAAGAGCGCATCATCGATGCCGGCGCGGTGGCCGTCATCACCGGCGACCAGCAACTGCGCGGCGGCAAGAAACTGCCATTGAAAGCGATCGTCGACGAAGCGCTGGCGCTGGGCGACTGCGCATCGGTCAAGAACGTCATCGTCTACCAACGCACCGGCAGCGAGTTGCCGATGGTGGCCGGGCGCGACCTGTGGTTGCATGATCTGGTGGCAGAGCAATCCGCCGAATGCGAGCCGGAATGGGTCGAGGCCGAGCATCCATTGTTCATCCTTTACACATCCGGTTCGACCGGCACGCCAAAAGGTGTGCAGCATTCGAGCGGCGGCTACCTGTTGTGGGCTGCGTTGACGATGAAGTGGACTTTCGACATCAAGCCAGCCGACGTGTTCTGGTGCACCGCCGACATCGGCTGGGTCACCGGCCACAGCTACATCGCTTATGGTCCGTTGGCAGTGGGCGCGACCCAGGTCGTGTTCGAAGGTATCCCGACGTACCCGAATGCGGGCCGCTTCTGGGACGGTATCCAGAAACACAAGGTCAGCATTTTCTACACGGCGCCAACGGCGATCCGCTCCTTGATCAAGGCGGCCGATGTCGAGCCAGCGGTGCATCCGCAGCACTACGACCTGTCTAGCCTGCGCTTGCTCGGTTCGGTCGGCGAGCCGATCAATCCGGAAGCGTGGATGTGGTACTACAAGAACATCGGCGGCGAGCGTTGCCCGATCGTCGACACCTTCTGGCAGACGGAAACGGGCGGTCACATGATCACCCCATTGCCAGGCGTGACGCCGATGGTGCCGGGTTCCTGCACCTTGCCTTTGCCAGGCATCATGACGGCGATCGTCGACGAAGCAGGGCAAGACGTGCCGAATGGCCAGGGCGGCATTCTGGTCGTCAAGCGTCCATGGCCTTCGATGATCCGCACCATCTGGAACAACCCGGAACGCTTCAAGACCAGTTATTTCCCGGAAGAACTCGGCGGCACGATGTACCTCGCTGGCGATGGTGCGATCCGCAACAAGGAAACCGGCTACTTCACGATCACCGGTCGCATCGATGACGTGTTGAACGTTTCCGGTCACCGCATGGGCACGATGGAAATCGAATCGGCGCTGGTAGCCAATCCATTGGTGGCTGAGGCTGCCGTGGTTGGCAAACCGGACGACACGACCGGCGAATCGATCTGCGCCTTCGTGGTGCTGAAGCAGGCGCGTCCTACCGGCGATGAAGCCAAGAAGCTGGCGCTGGAATTGCGCAACTGGGTGGCCAAGGAAATCGGCCCGATCGCCAAACCGAAGGAAATTCGTTTCGGCGACAACTTGCCGAAGACGCGTTCGGGCAAGATCATGCGCCGTCTGCTGCGCGTGCTGGCCAAGGGCGAGACCATCACCCAGGATATTTCGACACTGGAAAATCCAGCCATCCTGGATCAGCTGAAGGAAGCTTCCTAAGTCGTTGCAGGAAATCGGCAGAGGGCAGAGCGCATGTTTTTTTCATGCGCTCTTGTCACATCCACTGCCAAATTCCTTGGCGCTTCGGGTAATTCTTGCTACAATATACGGCTTCGCGCAAGCGAGGAAGCATTGAAGCAAGAACATTGCAGGAGAGATGGCTGAGTGGTTTAAGGCGCACGCCTGGAAAGCGTGTGTAGGCTTATACCC
>CANFGA010000321.1 GCA_947446335.1 Oxalobacteraceae bacterium
CGTTCGATGCGGTGCGCATGCGCTTGCAGGGCGAATTGCGCCAGTTGCGCGACGACATGGGCAGCCTGATGCAGGCCGCGGTCGAGGCCGGCAGCGAAGCGATGGCCGACGATTCGGACGCGATGGTGATCGCCGGCCAGCGCAATTTGCTCAGCGTGAGCGACCTGTCGTCGAACATGACCTCGCTGCGCCAGATGTTCGACATGTTCGAGCAAAAGACGGTGCTGATGCAATTGCTCGATGTCTCGAGCAAGGCTGCCGGGGTGCAGATTTTCATCGGCGGCGAGTCGAACCTGGTGCCGATGGATGAAATGAGTGTGGTCACCGCGCCCTATGAAATGCATGGCAAGATCGTCGGCACGCTGGGGGTGATCGGGCCGACCCGGATGGCGTATGAGCGCGTGATTCCGATCGTCGACATCACCGCCAAGCTGCTCTCGAACGCGCTCAGCCAGGCTTGAATGCAGGATGGCTGCGGCGGCCCAGCCGGTGTTCAGTTGCCGCTCAGTTGCGGTGCGGGCAGTCGGTCTTGACGCAATTGCCATAGATCGCCAGCGCATGTTCGGCGATCGCGAAGCCGCGCTCGCTGGCCACTTTTTCCTGGCGCGATTCGATTTCTTCATCGAAAAACTCTTCGACGCGACCGCAATCGAGACAGACCAGATGGTCGTGATGCGACCCTTCGTTGAGCTCGAAAATCGCCTTGCCGGTTTCAAAATGGTTGCGGTTCAGTAAGCCTGCCTGCTCGAACTGGGTCAGCACGCGATAAACGGTTGCCAGGCCGACATCCATGTTCTCTGCCAGTAAAATCTTGTAGACATCTTCGGCGGTCAGGTGGCGCACCGCGCTGCTTTGAAATATGTCGAGGATCTTCAGGCGTGGAAGGGTAGCCTTGAGGCCACTGGCCTTGAGGTCGGACGGATTGTTGCTCATGTTTGTTGCTCGCATCTGGTTTATGTGCATTATCATATAGTGTTTTTGCACTTCCGCTCAATCGAATTGAGGTTACTCATGCGCGTCATCCCGGCTGTATTGCACTTTCACCGTCTACCTCGCTCCACCATGCTGACCGGCGCAATTTGCGTCGCTCTGACGATGTCGGGCTGCGCCAGCCTGACCGGCGCTGGCACCACCTCGACCGTTGCTGCGGCGCCAGAGTCCGGGGCGCAAACCACCAGCACCACATCGCTGCAAAAATTCATGTGGTTCTTTTCACCTTATCGGCCAACCATTCAGCAAGGCAACTTTGTCTCGCAGGAAATGCTGGCGCAGCTGAAACCCGGCATGACGCGCGATCAGGTGCGCTTCGTGCTCGGCACGCCATTGCTGACGGACGTTTTTCATGCCGATCGCTGGGACTACATGTTTCGCCTGGCCAAAGGCAATGGCGAAGTCACTACCAGCGGCGTGACAGTGTTTTTCAAGGATGACAAGATGGAGCGCTTCGACGGCGGCAATTTGCCGACCGAAAAAGAATACATCGCCCGCATCGCCGGTTCGAAGTCTGCGCCGACACCGGCCGAACCGATGGGGCTGTTGCCTGCGTCGCAAAAAGAGAAGCCGGCCAAGCCGGTAACTCCTGCCGAATCGGCCGTCGCGGCTCCTCAACCCGCAGCTCCTCAACAATAAATGCTTGAAAGTGCTTTATGTCCGAATTGAAGTCTGAATTGAAAATAGCCATCGCCGGTGCCGGCGGACGCATGGGCCGCATCCTGATCGAAGCCATCCTCGACGCGCCCGACGCGCTGCTGGTCGGTGCACTCGACGTCGCCGCCAGCGCCAGCATCGGCCAAGCCAGCGCCGCCTTTCTGGGACGTGGCGCCAGCGTGAGCATCGAGTCGGACCTGGCACTAGGCTTGGCCGGCGCCGATTATCTGATCGATTTCACCCGGCCCGAAGGCACGCTGCAGCATCTGGCTTACTGCGCCGAGCACAAGATCAAGATGATCATCGGCACCACCGGTTTTGACGATGCCGGCAAGGCGGCGATCGCGCAAGCGGCGCAAAAGACGGCGATCGTGTTCGCGCCCAACATGAGCGTGGGCGTGAACTTGACGCTGAAATTGCTGGAACTGGCGGCGCTGAGCTTGTCCGAAGGCTACGACATCGAAATCGTCGAAGCGCACCATCGGCACAAGGTCGATGCGCCGTCCGGCACCGCCTTGAAGATGGGCGAAGTGATCGCCGATGCACTTGGGCGCGACTTGAAGCAATGCGCGGTCTACGGGCGCGAAGGCGTGACCGGCGAGCGCGATCCGTCGACCATCGGTTTTGCGACGATTCGCGGCGGCGACATCGTCGGCGACCATACGGTGCTGTTTGCTGGCATCGGCGAGCGCATCGAAATCAGCCACAAGTCGAGCAGCCGCATCACTTACGCGCACGGCGCCTTGCGCGCCGCGCGTTTTCTGGCCGACAAGGACAGCGGCTTGTTCGACATGCAAGATGTGCTGGCGCTGAAGCAGGCGCGATGAATCCGGCCAGCTCTCAATTCAGTCCGGCGCACTATTGGGCCCAGGGCGATGGCATCAGCCACGCGGTGGCTTATGTGTTGCTGCTGATGTCGCTGCTGAGCTGGTACGTGATTTTGTCCAAGGCGATTCAAGCCTGGCGCATGCGGCGCAGTGCCGACGCCGTCGAGGCGTTCTGGGCTGCGCCCGGCATGCTTGATGCCCTCGCGCAACTGGCGCTGCTGGACCGGGAGCGGCTGTTCTTGCCGCTGGCTCAGTTGGCCGCAGCGCCGCCGCAAGCGGGTCTGGCGTCGGATCCGGGCGAACACGCCACGCGTGTCTTGCGCGGCGCCATCTTGCGCGTCACGCAGCGCCTCGAAGGCGGCTTGACGCTGCTGGCGTCGATCGGATCGACCGCGCCATTTGTCGGCTTGCTCGGCACCGTCTGGGGCATTTACCATGCGCTGGCAGCCGTGTCGCTGAGCGGTGCGATGCAGATCGACAAGGTCGCGGGCCCGGTCGGCGAAGCGTTGATCATGACCGGGTTGGGACTGGTGGTCGCGATCCCGGCGGTGCTCGCCTACAATGGCTTGAACCGGGTGAATCGCCTGATGCTGGCCGAAGTCGATGGCTTTGCGCACGATCTGCACGCCCGCCATGTCCGCATCGCCGGGCGCAGCATGGCGCCGGCATGAGCTTCGGCGCCTTCCATGCGCAGCGTCAGCAACCGTTGATGTCCGACATCAATGTCACGCCGATGGTCGACGTGATGCTGGTCTTGCTGGTCATCTTCATCATGGCGGCGCCGATGTTGACGCAAGCGGTCAAGCTCGATTTGCCGCGTGCGCAAGGTGGCGCGGCGCAGCCGCAGCAAGTTCGCGCAATCGCACTGGCGATCGACGCCCAGGGCCAGGTATTCTGGAACAACGAGGCGCTGGCGCTGGATGCGGCGGCGCTGAAGACGAAGCTGGCGCAAGTGGCCAGCCTGGTGCCGCAGCCCGAAGTGCAACTGCGCGCCGACAAGGAAACCCGCTACGAAGTGGTGGCCCAGGTGATGGCTGCTGCGCAAGCGAGCGGCTTGCTCAGCCTGGGCTTCGTCACCGAGCCGGTTCCATCAATCAACCAAGAAAAGAAATAATCATGGCTAGCGTCAACCTCGACGGTGTGGCAATTGCCGACTGGACCAGTTTTCACCAACAGTGCAAGCAGGCTTTCGGCTTCCCCGATTTCTATGCCGGCACGATGGATGCCTGGGTCGATTGCCTCAGCTATCTGCGCGATGCCGATGGCATGACATCGTTTCGCCTGAAGCCCGATGAAGTGCTGCAAATCGTCGTGCAAGATGCGGCGCGGATGCAAGGCCAGGCCCCCGACATACTCGAAGAAATGACCTTTTGCATCGCCGGCATCAATGAGCGCTATGAGGATTACGGCGAAAAGCCGGCGCTGAAGCTGGTGTTGCTGTAGGTGGCAGTACCGCGCCAGTACCACGGCTGTACCAGTATAATGCCGGAATCCTCCCTCTACTGGCAGCAACTCATGCAAGATAAATATAGCCCGGCCGACGTCGAACAAGCAGCGCAGGCGCATTGGAAGGCGATCGATGCCTACAAGGCGATCGAACACGATCCGCGCTTTCCCAAGGGAAAATACTACGCCTGTTCGATGCTGCCTTACCCTTCGGGCAAGCTGCACATGGGCCATGTGCGCAACTACACGATCAACGACGTGATGTACCGCTATCTGCGCATGAACGGCTACAACGTGTTGATGCCGATGGGGTGGGATGCGTTCGGCATGCCGGCTGAAAACGCTGCGATGGCCAACAACGTGCCGCCGGCGCAGTGGACTTATTCGAACATCGCGCACATGCGCGAGCAGATGGAATCGATGGGGCTGGCGATCGACTGGTCGCGCGAGATGACCGCTTGCAAGCCGGAATACTACAAGTGGAACCAGTGGATGTTCCTGCAGATGCTGGAAAAAGGCATCATTTACCAAAAGACCGGCAGCGTCAATTGGGATCCGATCGACCAGACCGTGCTGGCCAACGAGCAAGTCATCGACGGGCGCGGCTGGCGCTCCGGCGCCTTGATCGAAAAGCGCGAAATCCCGATGTATTATGCGCGCATCACCGATTATGCCGATGAATTGCTCGATTATGTCGATCAGAAGCTGCCGGGCTGGCCCGAGCGTGTGCGCACGATGCAA
>CANFGA010000322.1 GCA_947446335.1 Oxalobacteraceae bacterium
AATCCGACATGACACGCACGATACAACAACTGTTTGATCTCAAGGGCAAAACCGCACTGGTCACTGGCGGTTCGCGCGGACTGGGCCTGCAACTGGCGCAGGCGCTGGGCGAAGCGGGCGCCAAAGTCATGCTCAGTTCACGCAAGGCGCAAGACTTGATCGAGGCCGCTGCCATCTTGAAGGCGGCCGGCATCGATGTAGACTGGATTGCCGCCGACTGCGCCAACGAAGCCGACATTCACGCGCTGGCCGATGAAACCATCCGGCGCCTGGGTCACGTCGACATCCTGGTCAACAACGCTGGCGCCACATGGGGCGCGCCGGCCGAAGACCATCCGGTTGACGCCTGGGACAAGGTGATGAACCTCAATGTGCGTGGCTACTTCATCTTGTCCCAGCACATCGCCAAGCACAGCATGATTCCGCGCAAGTCGGGGCGCATCATCAACGTGGCCTCGATTGCCGGCCTGGGCGGCAATCCGAAGCAGATGAACACCATCGCTTACAACACATCGAAGGGCGCGGTGATCAATTTCACCAAGGCACTGGGGTGTGAATGGGGTGCTTACAACATCACGGTAAACGCCATTTGCCCCGGTTTTTTCCCGAGCAAGATGACCATGGGAACGCTCAAGGCCATGGGGGCAGAACAACTTGCCGCGCAGGCGCCCTTGAACCGACTCGGCGATGATGAAGACCTCAAGGGCTTGTGCGTGCTGTTTGCATCCGATGCCGGCAAGCACATCACAGGCCAATGGCTGGCGGTCGATGGCGGCGTCAGTGTGGTCACCGGCGGATGAGGCGCGGATCGCGGCCCGTTGGTTCAAGTATCCATCGAATGTCTGTGCGGCAACAGCGGTGTGGAGGAGGGTGGCACCAGCAGCACAGCCTGTATTTTCCATATAAAAATTGACATGTTCCATCCACTGCATGTAATCCAAGGAGTTATCGATGATCACCAATTTCAAGGGCAAGACAGCCGTGCTGACCGGTGCCGGATCCGGCTTTGGCCTCGAGTGTGCAAGGATTGCCGCAAAACTGGGCATGAATCTGGTGCTGGTCGATGTGCAGCAAGATGCGCTCGACCAAGCCAGCGCCGAGATGGAGTCTGCCGGCGCGCAAGTGCTGTCGCTGCGCATCGACGTCTCCCATGCCGAGCAGATGCAGGACATGAGCGAGGCAGTGTTCGAGCGCTTTGGCGCGCCGCACTTGGTCTTCAACAACGCGGGCGTAGGTTCGGGCGGGCTGATCTGGGAAAACACCGTAAAAGACTGGGAATGGGTGCTGGGCGTGAATCTATGGGGCGTCATTCACGGCGTTCGTCTGTTCGCGCCGATGATGTTGGCTGCGGCAGCCAAGGACCCGGCATGGCAGGGCCACATCGTCAACACGGCCAGCATGGCAGGTTTGCTCAATCCACCCAACATGGGGGTGTACAACGTCAGCAAGCACGCCGTGGTTTCCTTGAGCGAAACACTGTATCAAGACTTGCGACTGGTCAGCGACCAAGTTGGCGCCAGTTTGCTGTGCCCTTATTTCGTGCCCACCGGGATCAGCCAGAGCCACCGCAACCGACCGGCCGCATTGGGTGCCAAAAAGCCGACGCGCAGCCAGTTGATCGGCCAAGCCATGTCAGAGAAGGCAGTCGGCTCGGGCAGGGTGACTGCTGCGGAAGTTGCGCAACAAGTGTTTGATGCGGTCGCTTCCGACCAGTTTTACATCTTCAGTCATCCCAAGGCGCTGGGCAATGTGCAAAGCCGGATGGATTGCATCTTGCAGCAGGCCAACCCGGTCGATCCGTTTGCAGAGCGTCCCGACATCGGAATTGACCTGAAAGCGGCGCTGCGCTCGGCCTGAGCATGTGATGCGGCATGGCGATTCGGTCCGGCTCGCAGGCATGTGGCAACATCGTGATCCGGACCGGATTGCCAAGGTGAAGAAATTTGCTGTACAAGCTTCGATCAGATGATGCGTTTTTTATCAGGCAAGCGCGCCATCCGCATATTCCAGAATGACTTTTCAAGTCCGTATTTAACATAATATAAATTATTTATGGCAAATTGCTAAATGATAGTCTGTTGCTACTGGGCGAAACCCATTTTAGCGTGTGGCAACAGCGTACGAAAACCCGCAACAATTCCAAGCCAGCGTGCTTTCATTTCCGGAGATTTAGAGCGCTCGGCGTTCGCCATCGCAATCACTGCAAGCGGGTCAAGTTCGAGTATGTCGGCAATTTTCAGCGCCACATCATCTTCCATGATCGACCGGCCAACCCGGTAATTAGAAACACCTGTTTGACTAATTTTTAGCGCTTTTGCAAGTGCATAGTCAGACGTGATGCCTAGTCGATTTTTTGTGTGCTGCAGTAGTTCGATGGTATTCATTTTGGCTTCCTAGGGCGCTCGTCGGTGACGGTTGATCCGAGGTTACACCAAGACCCTTTCCCGTTCAATGGCGCGAAGTTAACATTTAAACTTAGGTCAACGTGCAATTAGGGCTTGCACTACACGTAGGCTTACGTGTAATCTCCGCTTGTCGTGCGGTGTTCTCTATCGCTTCCTAGGCATACCGGATCATCCGGGCCGCACGATTACTGCCTAGGTCAAGCGCCCAGCCCTAGGAAGCCAATCATGTCTGTTACACAATCTTACAAAATAAGCAGTGAAACGTTTAGCGTGGCGCTCGTCGCGATGACGCATTATCGCGATGCGGTCAAGCTTTCGATTGAGTGCGGTAGCGATCAATATTGGTTGGAGCGCCTTGCAAGTGTTGATGCTGCAATCAGAGAACTGCGGGCTGCTGAACTGGCGGCAGCATGAATGCCGCTTGCGTGGTGCAAATCAAGGGCCGGTTTTTTTACGAGTTCGGAAAAATCGGACAGGTAAAAACGGCGTGGAGTCTGCCGGGCGGTCGCCTGTTTTGTCCTGGGTCGCCTGATCTGGCAAAAGTGGTCAAGGCGTTGAAAGAAAAAGGCAAAAAATTCGAAGTTATGGTTGTGGCGGTGGTGGCATGAGCGCCGCACTGATGCGTGAACTGTCGGCAATCGCTGCCGTGGCCGGTCCCCAACTGACAAAAGCCGAAATAGAGACAAAAGCATTTCTGGCTGAAATGGACGTAATCAGCGCCGCTATCAACGCGACGCCGCAGGACGTGCGCATGGAACGGTGTGCGGCAGTGCTGGCCGGGATCGTCAAACCTGCTGATGCTGAGGCCGTGCGCGCCGCGTACTGGATGCGGCTGCCGCTGGCCGCTCGGATGGTCGCGGTCATGTCGGCGAGGCTGAAAAAAGAGCGGGCGAACGATGCGCTGCGCACGTTCAACGCATTCGAGAGGGGCATCATGTGGGTTGCGATTGAAAAGCTGCAAGCGCAATTGGCCATGGCGCAAAAGTGCTGCAATGGCGGCGCGATGCCGGCGACGCCAGCGGGCGTGGTGCACTGATGAATTTCATAGATAAAGCGTTGATGATCGCCTTTTGGATTGCTGTGCTGATGTTTTTGCGGCAGTGCAAGTGATGCAAGCAACCATGATCGGCGGCATACCGGCGCGCATGGCGCGTGCGGTCGCCGCCATTTTTGCACGTGATGGCCAGGGCGCGCATGCGCGCAAGGTCGAAGTGCTGGCTGCGCTCGATGCCGACTTCGACCGGATACCGCTTGCGGATGGCGCGGGCGCGCAAACCACAATCATGGAAATCGTAAACGCTGCGGAGCGCGCTGCGCGTGCGTGCTATGCGATGTGCGCCAGCATCCAAACCGCTGACGGAATCGCGATTGCCATCGCTGGCGAGTGCGCCAGGCGCGGCGTCGCTTATCCGGCTGGTGTCGATCTGGCAGAGCGGATAAAGCGGGTGACGGATGCCGCGTGGTGGCGCCGGGTGCTGCGCAAAGAATACGCTCGGCGCTTTGAACATACCGCAATTCAAATCGGGCTCGTCGGGGTTCGCACAGATCCGTATGTGACGCGTGAAACCGCGATCATGCAGGAACTGCAAAACCGGGCAAACCAAAAATTATTGGAATCGCGCACGGCGACGAATGACCAGGGCCAATCGTACACGGTGGCCGAACTGGCGGCGCTCGGCGTCGGCAACAAAACGATTCGACGTGGCGAATTGATGACGCGCATCCGTGGCCTGGAGGAGATCGCAAAAGAGCTTGGTCACGTCGGCATGTTCTGGACGATTACATGTCCGTCAAAATTCCATTCCGTCGGCGGCACAAATGAAAACTACAAGGGCGCGACGCCGCGCGACGCACAAAAATATCTGGTTGGCGTGTGGGCGAAAATGCGATCGGCAATGAAGCGCATCGGCATGCAGCCATACGGGTTTCGCATCGCTGAACCGCACACGGATGGTTGTCCGCACTGGCACATGCTTTTCTTTGTCGATCCGGTGCGCCAGGTCGAAATGAGCAAAATCATTACAGCATACGCGCTGGCAGAAGACGGCGACGAGAAAGGTGCGCTTGAGAACCGCGTCAAGCTGGTGACCATTGAAGCGGGCAAGGGCAGCGCAGCGGGCTACATCCTGAAATACGTTTGCAAAAATATCGACGGTGCTGGCGTCGGCGATCACAAGGTTTTCGAGGATGGCCGAACGTACATCGTGGCGCCGGACATTTTCGGTGATCTGGAAATCACGCCGTCGGCGCGGGTC
>CANFGA010000323.1 GCA_947446335.1 Oxalobacteraceae bacterium
CGGTTGTTCCTTTGTTGTTCCTTTGTTGTTCTGGCGTTGTTCCAGAAGCTGGACACGGTAGTTCCGCATGCCAAGATAACGGCTCTGATTTGGCCTGTCAATGAGTTTTTGGAACAACGCAGGAACAACATGGCTAGCAGGATTGACAAAGCGAAAATCGTGCTGATTTGGTGCTGCAGCCAGGGCTGGCGCTGCGCAATCGAAACGAATGTCAGCAACATGGCCCGGGCAACGCAGCTTGAACGCAGCCCGAGCCGGTGCTCAACTGATCAGCACGAACGCCTCCCATGGCCCGATGGCTCTGGCATCGGTATGCACGACATCGGTCGTTTTTCCGCCGCCATCGACCGCCGTCAAGAAGCATCCGTTCATGGTTTGCAGTGCAAATCGCCCGGCCCCCAGCGGCACCAGATTGAAGCGCTCGAACGGTCCCACGCGCGTGGCGTCGGTATGCACGGCGTCGACAGTGCGACCGCCGCCGTCGACGGCCGTGACGAACTGGCCCCCGGCGGTGCGCAGCGCAAACTGTTCGCCCGCGATCGGGATCAGCAGCAATTGCTCGTGCGCGCCGATGACGGAGGTGTCGGTGTGCACGGCGTCTTGGTTGCGACTGCCGCCGCCGACCACGGTGAGGTAGTTGCCGGTGGCCGTTTTCAACGCATGTCGGCCATTGCCTTGCGCCACCAGCGTGAACTGCTCCCATGGGCCGATCGACAAGGCATCGGTGTGCACGACGTCCGTGCTGCGCCCGCCGCCATTCACGGCCGTGAGGTAGTGGCCGTCGATGGTTTGCAAGGCGACTTTTTTGTTGGCCAAAGGAACCACCGTGTATCGTTCATGCGGTCCGATGGCAATCGCATCCGAGTGCATCACGTCGATCGTGCGGCCACCGCCATTGACGGCAGTGAGGTAGTGCCCATCGGCGCTTTGCAACGCGCATTGGGTGCCCAGTGGCAGCAGCGTGAATTTCTCGAACACGCTGATGTCGGTGGCATTCGAATGCAAGGCATCGGTGGTGACGCCGCCGCCTTTTTCAGCGGTGAGAAAACATCCATTGCTGGTCTGGAAAGCCATGTTTGCCACCATGGTCAGCTTTTCCCACGGCCCGATGGCCACCGCGTTGGAATGCACGACATCAGCGCTGCGGCCGCCGCCATCCATGAAGGTCAGGTAATGGCCATCGCAAGTTTGCAAAACGAGTTGGTCCATGCCTTGTGGAAGCACCGTAAAGCGCTCCCACGCACCGATATGTGTAGCATCGCTGCGCACGACATCGGTCGTGCGCCCGCCGCCGTTGATCGCCGTCAGGTAGTGTCCATTGGCAGTCTTGATCGCGTATTCGCCGCAGCCCAGTGGCATCAACGCAAAGCGCTCCCACGGGCCTGCGTTGCCGGCATTGGAGTGCAGCACATCGCTGCTGCGGCCGCCACCGTCGATGGCGCTCAGGTAGCTGCCGTTCGATGTTTTCAAATGGATGGTCAGCCCTGCGCCATGACGCGGTTCCAGAGAAAATAGCTCGTTGGTGCCGGCCGAGCTGGCATCCGTGCGCAGTGCATTGCTGGCTTGGCCGCCACCGGCCACGGCGCTGATGAACTGGCCGTTGGGCGTGCCCAGAGACGCCACCTTGGCGCCGCGTGGAATGATTTGCACCAATTCATGAGCGCCCATGCTGGTTTGGTTCGAATGCACCGCGTCGGTCGCCTTGCCGCCGCCGTTGTCGATGGTCAGGTAATGGCCGTCCAGCGTGCGCAGCGCATAACGGGAATTACCCCACGGCACCAAAGTGAAGGTTTCCCACGGGCCGCACAGCCTGGCATCGGTGCGTACCGCGTCATGGCCCAGCCCTCCCCCAGCCGTGGCCGACAGGTAGCGGCCATTCGCGCTCTTGATGGCGAACTGGCCAAACACGGTGAGGCGCATCGCCGGGTCGCCGGTCAGGCTGCCTATGAGGATCATGCGCCGCGGGCCGCAGCTGGTCGGGTCGTAGTCCCACGACGTGGGCTGCAGCAACTGGGCTCTGGCATCAAAGGCGATGCCCAGGCTGCCGCTTTGCGCCAGGCCGCGAAAGAACTGCCTTTGAAAAAACTTGCTCAGTCCCATTTCAGACTCGTCGGTATAACCGACGTAGGCCACTGCGCCGCCGCCGGGGCTGAGCACAAAGTGCGTGCTCAACGAGTCTTGCGTGAAGCGCGATGTCAAGCAACTGTCGACATACACGATGCTGCGGCTGGCGCCATTGCCGAGGCTGTCGGCCAGCCGGTTGTCGACGACATTGCAGCAAGAGTCCATCCAACCGTGGCCCGACAGCGTCACGACGTGCTGGCCGGCGTTGAATGCATCCCGAAACCGGCTTGCGTTGAATTGTTTCAAGTCGGGTTCGTTGCGGTCCCTGGCCGGCAGGTCGAACTGGTCTTCATAGAGCCGGTGAACGGTATCCCATTCAGGCAATTCTGTTGCGAGCTCTTTTCTCAGTACTTCCTGGTCGGCCATCGAGCCTTCTTCCGCGACCGGGTCAAAAATGTAACACTGCAAGTTGTTGCTGCTGAAGTTGGCGGGCGCCTCGTACACCGCCACCCACGCGGTAGGCATCGGCAGTCCCGCCGATAAAGGCGAAGCAGTCAAGTCCGTGGCGCTGTTGGCAAAGTACCAGCCCAGGCCGGTCTTTTGCGCGCGGTGGTTGTAAGCAATTAAGTGAATATCGCCGCTCTGATCGCGGCGCAACAGGTTTTGCGATTCCCTGAACGCCGGTTTCAGATGCACCAGGTAATGCGCCGGCACCAGTTCGCTGGCCGGGCCGAACACTTTGATGAAGCTGGTGGTGTCCAGGTCGAAATACCAGCCGGGTTGCGCCGGACCGGCATCTTTTCGATACGTCAATATTTGTTGTCGCCCATCGCTGAAAACGGCGATCACATCTTGTACTTCCTTGTAGGTTGCCGCTTCCAGCAGATGCAGCTTGGAAAAGGCATCGTTGGCAAAATGGGTATAGGTGTTGGGGTCGGGATTTTGACCGTTGACGTTGGGTGTGCATCGGGGCAGCAGCAGCAGCTCGTACAGCTTGATCACCGCAAAAGCGGAGCCTGGCGCATGGAAGTAGCTGTTTTCAAGCGGCGGAAAGGTGGTGCAGGCATTGACATCGACGCGCAACTCGCGGTTCCACGAGGTTGCCGCCACCAGCAAGCGCCGCAGATAGTCTTGCGCGATGGCCGTGCCGTTTTGCGTGCTCAGCCTTTCATAGTCGATGACCTTGTTGACAAAGATCGTGGCCTGGGCTGCGCTCTCGAGCGCAATCCGCCCCAGTCCCAGATGAATGCCATAGTCGGCAGCCCGGCAATCGACCACCTGTTCTTCGGCCCAATCGTCCTTGGCGCTGAGGTTGGTGTAGTAGAAATCGGAGGGCGCCAATGTGGTGAGCCAGCTCAAGCCACCCAGCGAGCGCACCGGAACAACACGGTGGCTGCCGCCCAGCAGCACATAGGCAACGCCCCAGTTGGTGTAGGCCCAGGCGAGGAATTTGCGTATCGCATGCTGCAAATCGCGCGCGCCGGTCGTGAAGTCGCCATGGACCTTGTTGACGATGTCGCTCACCGTGACGACGCGCGATTTCAAGCCACTTTGCGTGCGCCAATCGGCCAATTGTTGAAATGCTGCCACCAGGTCGCCGCTGGTCGAGCCGCTTGTTTTGAAGGTCTTGGCATCCCAAGTGTGGTTGTCGGTGATGATGAGGTGATCTGTTGCAAACGGCAGTGGCGCAAGCTGCGGCCCGGCGCCAGGGGCGATCTGCTCCGGGTTGAGCACGGCCACCCTGGCCAACTGGGCAAAGCGCTCTTGCTGCGCCTTCGATACCACTTGCGGCGCGGTTGCATGCTGCGCCAACGGCGCCAGTTGCAGCGTGATTTCGCAATGTGTCACCATTCCCAGCGTCTGGTCTTTATTGAACAGCACCGGGCTGAAAGCAATCTGTGCCACCGCAATATCGCCCAGATATTGGGTATCGATCAGGCGCGCCAATGGCCGGGGCGCCTTGGCATCGGCCCGGTACAGCGCGAGACTCGGCTTCACGGCGCTGCGACGCAGCAGCTTGTTGGGCCGAACGCGGTGCGATGGCTCGACCGGCGCGAGCACCGTCGCCGTCGTGGTGAGTGACTTTGTTGCGCGCACCACGGCAGTCAATTTGGCAACCCTGGTTCCTGCCGGCAAGGCCACGCTCAACAATTTTTCCGGCAAGCCAGGGCCATTCAAGTGACCGGCAATCAGGGCATCGCTCAGCGCAACATGCACACCCAACTGGGTTTGCCGAAGGTGGATCTCGGCGCTGCTGACGTGAACCTCGACTTGCAAACTTCGGGCTGCCGTGCCGTTCGCATATTGGATGTTAACTTTCATGATCATTCCTTGTCGATCGGTGAAAGTCAACGCTAACAGTGCGCGGGGCAGACCGAGATGCGGATACTCAAGCGGGTTCACATGCAAGATCAATCCAACTTCTGAAGGCGATATTGCAAACTACACATTTGTTTATGTAGGGAAATACTTACATTTTAATTCCGATTTTCTGAATAGTGTTTTCATTTTCCCCTATATTTTTTACCCAGCTATTTGGTCATACTCGTTCGGGAAAATTTCGGATCAGTTTGTTTTCTTTGCTGCGGATTTCA
>CANFGA010000324.1 GCA_947446335.1 Oxalobacteraceae bacterium
ACCTTGTCCGGCGGCCAGCGCCAGCGCGTCGCGATTGCGCGCGCGCTGCTGTCCGAGAGCGCCCTGCTGCTGCTCGACGATGCGCTGTCGGCAGTCGACACCGGCACCGAAACGCACATCCTGCAGCATCTGGCCAGCCTGAAAGAGAGCCAAGCCGGGCGCAGCGCGATCATCGCCAGCCACCGCCTGAGCGCGGTCGCCGGCGCCGATCTGATCGTCGTCTTGAACGCTGGCCGGATCGCCGAAAGCGGCAGCCACGATGACTTGCTGGCCAAGGATGGCTGGTATGCCAGCCAGTGGCGTTATCAACAATTGGAGGCGAGCCTGAATGAAACATGACTATTCTGACACCGTGCCAGCCAGTGGCATGGACGATGCCGCGTATGCCACCGGAGGTGCCAATTGAGCTGGAGTCAATCCACCACCGGGCAAGCAGTCATGCTGCTGCGCCGCGCTGCCGCGCCTGAACGCGGCCACCTGATCCGGGCCGTGTTCTGGCTGGTCATCGCCGCCGCGCTCGAAGTGATGGGCCCGATCCTGGGCAAGGCCTTGATCGACGACCACTTGCTGCCGCGCCAGCTCGACTGGCCGCGCATGGCGCTGCTGCTGGGCGGCTGCCTGCTGACTGGCTGGATCGCGAGCGCCTTGCGCTACCTGCAACTGGTGCGCCTGGCCGGGCTATCGATGCGCTCGGTGCAACGCCTGCGCGTGGCGGTCTACGATCACGTACTGCGCCTGCCGATGGCTTTTTTTGACCGCGCCATCATCGGCCAGCTGGTCGGGCGCGTCACCAACGATACCGAGGCGGTCAAATCGCTCTATGTGCAAGTGCTGTTCGTGATCCTCGACAGCAGCATCGTCTTGATCGGCACGATGGCGGCGATGGCGTGGCTGGACTGGCGCCTGATGCTGATCGTGCTGGCGCTGGTGCCGGCGGTGATCGCGATCGTCTTCCTGTATCAACGCCTCTCGGCGCCGGCGGTGATGCGCGCGCGCCAGTTGCGCAGCGACATCAACGGCCAGATCGCGGAATCGATAGGCGGCATGCAGGTGTTGCAAGCCTACAATGCGCAGCGCCGTTTTGCCGGCCGCTTCAAGGCCACCAACCTCGACCATTACCAGGCCAGATTGCTCGAATTGCGCGCCAATGCCTGGCTGCTGCGCCCGGCGCTGGACTTGCTCAACATCTTGCTGCTGGCGGTGGTCATCTTCAGCTTCGGCCAGCGCGAAATGGGTGCGCTCGAAGTGGGCGTGCTATACGCCTTCATCAGCTACATCGCGCGCGTGGTCGAACCCTTGATCCAGATCACGACCCAGTTCAGCCAGTTGCAGCAATCGGTGGTGGCAGCGGCGCGCGTGGCGGCGCTGCTGGCGCAGCCGGGCTCGCCACAAGCGCCGGCAAACCGGAAAGACAGCGCCGATGAAGACGGCAACGCACCCGCGGTATCGATCAAGGAACTCTCTTTCGGCTATGGCAACGGCCAGACCGTGTTGCACGATGTGTCGCTGGAGGTCGCCAAGGGCGACTTCATCGGCATTGTCGGCCACACCGGCAGCGGCAAATCGACGCTGCTATCGCTGCTGCTGCGCTTTTATCCCATCACCCAGGGCAGCATAGCGATCAACGGCGCAGCGCTGGCCGGGATCGACGATGCGCAATTTCGCGTCCAGGTCGGCCTGGTGCCGCAAGATCCGTTCCTGCTGGCGGCGTCGGCGCGCGAAAACATCGCGATGGGGCGCGCGCTGTCGCAGGCCGAGATCGAGGTGGCGGCGCGCGCCGCGCATGCGCACGACTTCATCATGGCGCTCGAACAAGGTTATGACACCGAACTGGGCGAAGGCGGCTCGCGCCTGTCGACCGGCCAGAAACAGCTGGTGGCGATCGCACGCGCGCTGGCCGGTCAGCCGCGCATCTTGCTGCTCGATGAAGCCACCTCGAACATCGACAGCCAGACCGAGCAGATCGTGCAAAAGGCGCTGCACGCATTGCGCGGCAAGGTCACCGTGATCGCGATCGCGCACCGCTTGTCGACGATCCGCGAGGCCGACCGCATCGTCGTGCTCAACCACGGCCGCATCGCCGAAGCCGGTGCGCACGAGGCCTTGATGCAAATCGATGGCGGCCTGTACCAGCGCCTGTATCTGTTGCAGCAACTGGCGCAGTGAATTCTATTTTTCCTGCTCCTTGCCATCCTTGCTGGCCTCGGGGGTATTGTTGCTGTCCTTGAGCTTCTGGCCGGCCTCTTCCATTTTCTCGCCGGCTCGCTCGCTCGCTGCATCGATCTTTTCCTTGGCATCGCGCGCCGCCAGGTTCAGCTTCTCGCTCGCTTCCTGCGCTGCCTTGGTCCACTCCTGGCCCGTCTTTTCGGTCAGCTGATCGAGCTTGCGACCAGCCTGTTCGGCCGGGCCCACGCCGTCGCCGCTCTTCTGGCACGCAGCCAGCAGCAAGCCGGCAGCAAGCACGGCCAGCCATTCTTTTTTCATCATGTTGACTCCGCAGTTGTTCAATTGGGCAAGCATACACCGGGACCGGATCGCCGGCCGTACCGCTCATCAAAGAGTCGAAGGTGATCGGTTCGATCGGGGTCTGCGGCAGCAGCATCAGCTTCCCTTATAATCCGTGCTCCATCCCCCTCACGGACTACCATGACGCCCCTCCCTACCGCGCAATCCTGCGCCGACGACTTGTTGACGGCGCTGGCCGAAAAGAATGTGCGCGATTTGCTGGCGCTGGCGCTGGGTCATGCACCGCCGCAAGTGGCGCTGGTGGTCCATGACACCGGCTGCGAATTGACGGTACTGCTGGCCGAGGCGTACCGACGCGCGCTGCCCGACGCGCAAGTGATCGATTTCGGCACAGTGGAACCCGACGCCGTGCTGGCCGCTTTCGCCACGCTGGCGCCGCACGATCTGGTGGTGATGATACAGTCCAGCAGTTTTCGACTGGAAGCGTACCGGATCCGGATTGAATTGTTCAAGCGCGAGCTGAAAGTGATCGAGCACGTGCATCTGTCGCGCATGATAGGCGAACAGGCACGCTACTACATCGAAGCGCTCGCTTACGACCCGGCCTATTACCGCGGCGTCGGCCTGGCGCTGAAAGAACGCATCGACCGCGCCAGCAGCGCGCGCTTGGACAGCGGCGGCGCGCAGCTCGTCTTTGGCGGAGCGCTGGAGCAAGCCAAGCTCAATATCGGCGATTACACCGGGATGAAAAACGTCGGCGGCCAGTTTCCGATCGGCGAAGTATTCACCGAAGCGCAAGACCTGGAAGCGGTCAACGGCCGGGTGCGCATCTTCGTGTTCGGCGACACCGCATTCATGGTCAATTGCCCTTTGAAACCGATCACGCTGGTCATCGAACGCGGGCGCGTGACCGAGGTCATCGACACCACGCCCGAATTCGAGGCGGTGCTGGCATTGATACGCGCAGCCGAGGGCGAAATATGGCTGCGCGAATTGGGCTTTGGCATGAACCGCGCGCTGTCGCCGACGCAAATGGTCGACGACATCGGCACCTTCGAACGCATGTGCGGCATCCATCTGTCGCTGGGTGCCAAGCACGGCGTCTATCAAAAGCCGCAATTCAAGCGCAAGGATGCGCGCTTTCACGTCGATGTCTTCGCCGTCACCGAAGGCGTGTATCTGGACGAGGAACAGGTCTACCGCGACGGTGCCTGGCTGGTCTGAATCGCATCGACATCTGAAAATCATGCGGCAGGGATGCTGCGCGTACAATCATTGTTTCTTAAAGTCAACTTCAGGAACCCATGATGCGCGCATCCACTCGATTGTTGACTCGCTCATTGAGCGCTTTGCTGGCGTGTTGTCTCACGATACCCGCCCTGGCGGCAGCGCCGTTCGACGACAAGTTTCGCCAGCTCGATGAATTGCTGCCCACGCCCAATGTCTACCGCACCGCATCGGGCGCACCTGGCCACGCTTACTGGCAGCAGCGCGCCGATTACGTGATCCATGCCAGCCTGGACGAGGCGAAGCGCCAGATCAAGGGCAGCGCGCAAATCACCTATCACAACAATTCGCCCGATGCGCTGGCCTACCTGTGGCTGCAGCTCGATCAAAACATCTACCAGAGCGACTCCGACGCGCGCCGCGTGCTGACCGCGCCATCGCGCGAAGCATGGGCCGAGGCCGAGAGCGACAAGGAAGGGATGAAGTTCGAAGGGATGCGCGGCATCCTCGAAGGGCGTCTGTTCGATGGCGGCTTCCAGATTCAGAACGTCAAGTCCGGCGCCGGCCAGGCCTTGCCCTACAAGATCAACCAGACCATGATGCGGATCGACTTGCCCACCCCGCTGCTGGCGGGGCAACAACTGGTGTTCCAGCTCGAATGGCAATACAACATCAACGAGCAAAAGGTCCTGGGCGGGCGCTCCGGTTTCGAATATTTCGAAGAAGACAAGAACGCGCTGTTCGAAATCGCGCAGTGGTTTCCGCGCATGGCCGCGTATTACGACGCCGTCGGCTGGCAGCACAAGCAATTTCTGGGCGCCGGCGAATTCACGCTCGAATTTGGCGACTACGATGTCCACCTGACGGTGCCAGCCGACCATGTCGTGGCCAGCACCGGCCAGTTGCAAAACGGCGACGCGGTGCTCAGCGCGCTGCAGCGCGAGCGCCTGGCAC
>CANFGA010000325.1 GCA_947446335.1 Oxalobacteraceae bacterium
AATGCGAGGATCTGATCGATCTTGTCATGGTCGATGCGGCCGGTGCCAAAGCGCTGCGCCACGATCAGGTTTTCGCGCACCGTCAATTCATGCATCGGTTGCGGAATCTGGAACGTGCGCCCTATGCCGAGGCGGGCGCGGCGGTACATCGGCGTGCGCAGCAGATCATGGCCGTCGAAGCGGATGCTGCCTGTATGCGGATGCAGCAAGCCGGAAATGGCGTTGAACAGCGTGGTCTTGCCAGCGCCATTGGGGCCGACCAGGCCCAGCACGTCGTGGCTGTCGACCTTCAGCGTGATGCCGTCGAGCGCATTCAAGCCACCGAAACGCAGCGCGACACGGTCCAGCTCAAGCATTTTTTCTCCTGCACAGCTTGCGCAAAAGCGACGATGCGCGCCGCCAGGACAGCTTGCGCAACAGCGGCAGCAAGCCGCTCGGACTGAGCGCGATCATCAGCACCAGCAGCAAACCCAGCACCAGTTGATGGCCGATCGGCATCAGCGCCTTGAAGATCAATTGATCGGCCAGGTAGATCGCGAGCGCGCCCAGGATAGGGCCGGCGATCGTGCGGTAGCCGCCGAAGATCGCCGCCACGATCGGCAGCGTGACCCAGGCGCTGCCGAAAGCGTAATCGGGTTCGAGAAAATTGATCGTGTGCGCATTGAAGGCGCCGAACACGCCGGCGATGAACGCAGACAGCAGCAGCATCAGCGCCTTGAGCAGCGTGCTGTTGACGCCGACGACGCGGGTTGCATCTTCGCTGTCGTGCATTGCGCGCAGTGCCAGGCCGTGATCGCTGTGGCGGATGCGGCCATACAGCAGTGCAAACAGCAGCACCAGGCTGAGCACGACCAGGTAGGCGCCCAGCTTGCTGCTGAAATCGAAGCCCAGCAGCGTCGGCAAGCCGGGAATGTGCGCCACGCCGCCGGCGCCGCCGGTCACCTGCCGCCATTCGGTGGCCAGGATGCGAAAGATGTGCGCGTAAGCGAGGATCGCGAGCGCAAAATACGGACCGCGCAAACGCAGCACCGGCAGCATCAGCAGTGCTGCGCCGACGGCGCCTAGTCCGCCCAGCGGTATCGCCAGCAGCACCGGCAAGTCGAGCTTGATGCTAGTCAGCGCCGAGACATAGGCGCCCACGCCAAAGAAGGCGGCATGGCCAAAGCTGATCATGCCGCCCAGATTGCCCAGCAGCGCCCACGACAGCGCCACGCCGGCGATCACCAAGGCGGCCACGACGGTGCTCAGCACGTAAGCGTTCTCGTGCAGCAGCCATGGCAGCAGCAGATAGGCGCCAGGCAGCAAGACAATCCACACGGTTTTGTTTGCCATTTTCAGCCGCGCCTGCGCTGCGCGCCGCACAAGCCGTTGGGCAGCACCAGCAAGACCAGCAGGAACAGCGTCATGCCAGCGAGCTCTTGCAGCGCCGAACTGGCCAGCGTGACGGTCAGCGCCTCGGCCACGCCCAGCAAGATGGCCGCGGCCAGCACGCCGGGGATCGAACCGACGCCGGCCAGCACCGTGATGATGAAGGCCTTGACCGTGAGCGCGCTGCCGTAGGCGGGCGAGATCACGCCATGGCTGAACAGGGCCACGCCGGCAAAGGCGGCCAGCAAGCCGGCCACCAGGAACGAGACCAGTTCGATGCGGCCGGGATTGATCCCCATCAACTGGGCCGCGTCGCGGTTGGATGCGACCGCGCGCAGCGCGCGACCGTACCAGCTGCGCGCGAGCCACCACCAGAGCGCCGCCATCAGCAGCAGGCTGATGCCGAAAAACAGCAGTTCGCTGCGCATGCTGTAAAAAGGGCCGAAGACGATGGCTTCTTGCAGCCAGAGCGAGCCGCTGGCATGCACATCGGCCTTCCAGATCAGGAGGATCAGGTTGGTCAATATCACGCCGATGCCATAGGTCAGGATCAAGGAATTGATTTCGCGGTCGTGCTTGATCCGACCCACGATCTGGTGCAGCGCGATCGAGGTCAGGCAGACGACGACCAGCGCGATCGGGATCGCGTACATCGGCCCCAGAGCCAGGCCTGATTCGAGCGCGTAAGCAACATAGGCAGCCAGCAGCACCAGTTCGCCGTGCGCCAGGTTGATCACTTTCATCGTGCCAAATACCAGCGCCAGGCCGAGCGCGATCAAGGCGTAAGAGCCCCCTTGCAGCAAGCCCGAGTACAGCGCTTGCAGTATCAGTTCTGTCATCTTGATGTCGTCATTGTTTACCTCGCCGCCGTCACCAAGGCAGGCCCGGATAGACGGCCTTGCCGGTAGCCTTGGCGGCGGGCCAGACGATGACGATGTTCTTGCGCTGATTCTGGTTCTGGTGCTGGGCCATGCTATGGACGAAGTTCGGGTTGTCGCCGTTCGCGCCAAATTGCACGCGCCCGATCAGCGTTTCGCGGTCGGTCCTGCGCAACTCGTCGCCGATGCCGCCTTTTTTCAACGTCCCATTGTCTGCCGCGCGCGCGATCGCTTCAAACAGCAGCATCGATTGCACATAGCCGAACTGGCCCAGGTAATCGGGCTCCTTCTTGTAGAGCTTTTGGTAAGTATCGCTGAAGGCCTTGCCGTCTGCCGTCGTGAAACGGGCCGGGAAGGGCAGCAGGGCGGTGCCGAACACGTTCGCCATCAGATCCGGGAAATCCTCGGCCATCTTCGGGGTGGCCAACGACCAGACGCCGACCATCGCCTTGACCTTGGGTTTGAGCACGCGCGCCGCGCGCAAGATGGCCACGTAATCGTTTTCATAGCCGACCATCGCGATCACCTCGGACTTGTCTTGCAACTTGACCTTGTTGACGATCGGCTTGAAGTCGGTGATGGCGGGATCGAACGCATGGCTGACGACCTTCACGCCTCTGGCAGCGAGCGCTTGATGCACGTTGCGCGCCAGGCTGGATGTGGCTTCCTTGGTCGAGTGGATGATGGAGACCGATTTGGCATCGACCTCTTGCAGCAGTCCCAGCAGCGCCTTTTCATAGCCGGCCGTATTGTTGATGCGAAAGAAATTCCTGTGCCCGCTGTTGACCAGGCCAGCGTCGACGCCGCCCGAGGTGATGTAGACCAGACCGAGCTTGTCGGCCGCGCTGGATGCCGGCGCAATGTTGTTCGATCCATAGCCGCCGGTGATGGCAACGGCGCCCTGAGACGCCAGTTTTTCGACCGCGGCAATCGCCTTGGCTGGCGCCGATTCATCGTCGATCGTGATCAGCCTGATCTTGTGCTTGCCGTTGCTCTGGTTGAATACCTCGGCGGCGACCATGATGCCTTCCTGCATGCCGGCGCCGACGCGCGCCAGGGCGCCGCTGAGCGGCAATTCGACGCCCACCGTGACTTGTTCTGCGGCGGCATTGCCGAGTGCGCCGGCTGCGATGAGGGCGGCCAGGGTGGATAGTGCGGTGCGTTTCATGTTGTCTCCTTCTGGCCGTCGATGGCGGCGGCTCTTGTGTTGTGCTGCGCCAGTTCGCGCAGCCGTTGCTTCAATATTTTTCCGGTCGCTGCAATCGGCAGCGCCTGCATCACGATCAGCTCGGTCGGACGCTTGTAGGGCGCCAGAGACAGCGCCAGATGCGCCTGCAGTTCGGCCACGCTGGCAGCGTGCAGCGGGTCGAGTTCGACGAAGGCGATCACTTCCTCATTGCCGTCGGCCATGGCGCGCCCGACGATGGCCGACTGCAGCACGGCAGGATGCGCATTGAGCACGGTTTCGATCTCGGGCGGATAGACATTGAAGCCGGAGCGGATGATGATTTCCTTGGTGCGTCCGACGATGAACAGGGCGCCGTCGGCATCCTGGCGCGCGATGTCGCCGGTATTGAGCCAGCCGTCGGCGTGCAGCACCATGTTCGTGAGGGCCGGCTCCCGGTAGTAGCCGAGCATCACGTTCGGACCGCGCACCCACAGTTCGCCGCTGCTTGCTGCGCTGTCTTCGAGTTCAGGCTGGCCGATCTGAGCGATCAGGCGCACTTCGACGCCAGGAATGGGCCAGCCGACCGAGCTGTCGCTGCGCGGCGCGGCTAGCCGGGTCTGGCTGATCGTGGGCGCGCTTTCCGTCATCCCGTAGCCATTATGCAGCGGCAAGCCTAGCCACTGTTCAACTGTGCTCTTCAAGCCCGGATCGAGCGGCGAGCCGCCGGCATAGATGAAGCGCAAGGGCGAGATCAGTCGGTTCGCGTCGCCTGGCAGCCTGGCCGCCAGCAGGCGCGCATACATCGCCGGCACGCCTTGCAAGATGGTCAAGGCGTCATCTTGCAAGCTTGCCAGCAGCGCCTCGGGCGAGAAGCGCGGCAGCAGGACCAGGCAGGCGCCGGCATGCAAGGTGCCCAGCATGACCGAGGCCAGACCGTACACATGCGATATCGGCAGCACGCCGCAAGCCCGGTCGCTCGGACACAAACCGCGCAGCGTGCTGGAGACGGCGGCGACATGGAGCAAGTTGCGATGGCTGAGCATCACGCCCTTGGGGCTGCCGGTGGTGCCGCTGGTATAGAGCAGCGCAGCCACTTGCAGCGCGGACGAGGCGGCGCACGGTTCTGGCGTGCAAGAACGGTTCAGTGGGCCTGCCAGCAAGTCGCGCCAGATCGGGTCTTGCATCGAGTTTTGCACCGAGCTTGACCAGCGCGCTGGC
>CANFGA010000326.1 GCA_947446335.1 Oxalobacteraceae bacterium
AAATGGCATCTTGCAAGGCACCCGTTTTCAGCAAGGTTTCCTGGCGCCGGAATTCGACGACGCCATCGAAGCCACCTTGTTTTTTGTCCAGATCGGCGACCGCGATGAAATCATTTCCTGGCATGGCTTTCTCTCTAGCAACGGATGCGGACAATTCAAACAGACTACATTGAAATTATCAAAATATTATCATGAACCCTGCCAGCAACGCGGTCATTTTTTTCATTCTGACCAGCCAGTCAAGCCCCATCTCGATACCGATGCAACTGCGTGAAAACAAGAGAAAAACAGGCTTGTGTTCGTCAACGTACAGAAAAATTGAGCAAATACGGTGATAACGATGCCAGGTCGATGCCATTGCAAGACCAAGACCAAGAAAAACAGGAGCAATACATGAATGCAGTGAAGAGTACAGTGCAAAACAAGCTGCAAAACCATCGCGCGCAGGCGTGGCTGGCCGCGATACTGATGACGACGTTGCTCGCCGCCTGCGGTGGCGGCAGCGATGCACCGTACGCAGGCACAGGCACCAGCGCGGATACGAACAAGTTCCCTGTCGTTACCTCGACCCAGGCCAGCGATGGCGCCACTGGCATCGCCATCAATGCCAAGGTCAGCGCCGTGTTCAGCATCGCGATGGCGCCGGCAACGATCAACAACAGCAGTTTTACTCTACTGCAAGGCAACACCCCGATCGCTGGCAAAGTGGCTTACAGCGGCAAGAATGCCGTCTTCACGCCCGATGCTGTGCTGGCACTCAATACCACTTACACAGCGACGCTAACTGGCAGTGCCGCCAGCACTGCGGGCAACTTACTGTCGGGCAACCAAGCCGTGTTTCCGGCTTCCGGCAATCATGTCTGGCGCTTCACCACCGGCAGCACGTCCGACACGACGGCGCCGACCGTGATCGCCACTGACCCGATCAACCAGCAAAGCGATGTGGCGCTGAACAAGAGCGTCAATGCCACGTTCAGCGAAGCGATCGATCCGCTGACGCTGTCCAATGCCAATTTCACGCTCAAGCAAGGCAATGCGACTGTTGCCGGCACGCTCAGTTATCAAGGCCGCACGGCAACCTTCGAGCCCTCTGTGGCGTTGAGCGCCGCAACCCGCTACACGGCGACAATCGCCAACGTGAACGACCTGGCCGGCAATGCCTTGGTCGGCACCAGCTCCTGGACGTTCACCACTGCGGCCAACGCACCGTTGCCTGCGTCCGGCCCTGCCGCCGTCAGTTTGCGCTCGAGTGCCACTTTTGCAATCCTGGCCGGCGCCGGCGTCACCAATACCGGTGCCACCACCATCAATGGCGACCTTGGCACGACTCCGACCGGCACCATCAACGGCTTTCCACCTGGCATCGTCAATGGCAAGATCGAAGCGACCACCGAGGCTGCAAGCCTGGCCAAACTGGACTTGAGCAGCGCCTATGACGACGCGCAAGCCCGGTCCCTGAATGCGATTTCGCTGCCGGGTGACCTCGGTGGTCTGACGCTGGCACCCGGGCTGTATGTCAACGCATCGTCGACCGGCATTTCCGGTTCAGGCCAGCTGATCCTCGACGCACAAGGCAATCCGAATGCGATCTGGATCTTCAAGATGGGTTCGACACTCACTACCGGCACCGGCAGCCAGATCATTCTGGCCGGCGGCGCCAAGGCCAACAACATTTACTGGTCGGTGGGTACCTCGGCCACGCTGGGTGTGAACTCGCGCTTCAAGGGCACGATATTGGCCGATCAATCGATTTCGGCGGCCACGGGCGCCGTCATCGAAGGCCGCCTGCTCACGCGCATCGCTGCCGTCACGCTGCAAGGCAATACCGTCACCGTGCCTTGATGCGCGACTCTTGATTCATCATGAAGGGCGGGCCTGGCATGCCAGGCCCGTTTCCGATCAAGCCAGTCGCACCAGCGGATTGGCGATGATGTTGTCGATCTGGCGTATCGCCTCGTCGCAGGCGGCAGCGATCGCATCGTCTTCCTGGTCGCGCACGAATTGCATCGTCGCCCCCTCGAACACGTCGATGCCGTCCAAGCCGGCGCGTTCGATGTCGCAACTGGCCGACCATTGCCGCTCGCCAGTCTCGACCGCGAGTGGAATGATTTCCCAGCCCTTGTAATGAATTTTTGATTGTTCGCCCATCATGGTCTCCACTGTCGATAAAAGAAAATCCTAGCACGAAGCACGCCGCCGGCGCATGACAAGAGTACAAACGCGGCAATATTTGGGCAGTCTTTGGGCAGTATTCGGACCATGTCTGGACAGCGAGTGTAAGCAGTTGTATAAGCCATTGTGCTTTTTGCGGCACCCGATATAGTGGCCATCATCCGACGGCACTCAAGAGATCATCCCGGTCTTGGCCGAAGTGGAAGGAAACGCCATGTTCAACAAAAAAACCCTGGGTGCGTTCTTGCTGGCATGCGGCGCTCTGGCGTCGACGGCCAGCGCCGGCGAGCGTGACTTCAACACCGCCGCAGGCGCCGTGATAGGCGCATCCATCGGCCACAACAGCGGCGGGCGCGACGGCGCCATCATCGGCGGCGTGCTGGGCGCGGTCGTTGGCAACAGCCTGAGCAACGATGATCGCGGCGGCTATTACGAGAACCGCAACTACCGCCCAGCGCCAGTCTATTACGAGAACCGCAATTACCGGCCAGCGCCGGTCTACTATGAGCAGCAGCCGGTTTACTATTCGGCGCCGCAACCCTATTACGCACCGCCGGTGGTGTATGTCGAACAACAACGTCCCTACTATCGTGAATACCGCCAATACCGCGGTGGACGCGACTATTACCGCGACGACCGCCGCGGGCATGGCCGTGGCCACGATCGCTATCGTGACTGAGCTCCCGGGAATGGATGAATTCGAACAACTGCTCGCCGCCGCTTACCATACGGAACGCGGCATCAGCCGGCGCCTGATGCGCAGCGCCGGCATCGGCGAGCATGCGGCGCTGCAAGCGACGCTGGAAAGCGTTGCCGCCAAACAAGGTTTGCCGGATCTGCAGCAATTATTGCTGCTGCGCGCACAGGAGAGGCAAGCAGCACAGGCCAAACTGGCAGCCAAGGCGCAACGACAGAGCGCGGCACTGGCACTGAAAAAAAACCACCATGCACCCGACGCAAAGGCATGGCTGGCCTGGTTCGATGGTTCGGCGCATCCCAATCCCGGCAAGATAGGCATCGGCGGCTTGCTCACGGGACCCGACGGAGCAACCATCGAAATCTGCCAGTGCGCCGGCTTTGGCAACAGCAGCGTGGCCGAGTACCGGGCCCTGATCGCCGTGCTGGAACAAGGGGTACGGCTGCAGCCGGCGCAACTGGTCATCTACGGCGACAGCCTGGTCGTCATCGACGACATGAACCAGAGCGCAGCCAAGGGCGCGGGCAGCTTGCAAGGCGAGCGCGCGTACGCGCACCGCTTGATCGCCCAAATGAACGATGTCACCTTGCGCTGGATACCGCGCCACAGAAATGCCGCAGCCGACCGGTTGTCGCAACAAGGTGTGGCGCTGTGGCACGACAGCGCCCTGGCGCCGACCAACTCAAACTGAACAGGCTGCAAGGCAAGCATGGCGCGCCAGAAAGCTGCGCCGCACTTCGCTCTCGATCTCACCGGCAATCCCCGCTGGCGGATAAAATTAGATTACAAACAAGAAAACTTGCTATGATGAAAGTCTGAACCAGAAAACCTGGGTTGCACGATCTTGTGTCTGCTGGCGTACAGACCGGATCAGGCTTCGGTGGCTAGCATGACGGTTCACCTCGGAGGTCATCATGTACACCATGTCCCTTATGCAAGTTCGCCCGCGCCTGCTGCCAGTGCGCGCAACCGTGTTGACCATGCTGGCACTCGTTTGCTGCATGGCCAGCGCTGCCGGTGGTTCGCCCGATGCCAAGGAGCGCTACCAGGCGGAAAAAACCGACTGTATCGAAGGCCAGTCGCACCAAACGCGCGCCACTTGCCTGAAAGAAGCATCGGCAGCGCTGGCCGAGTCGGCGACCAAAGCAGCAGTGTCGGCGCCAGCCGATTATGAACAGAATGCGCTGATCCGCTGCCAGACGCTGCCAGTTGATGAGCGCGATGCATGCCAACGCCGCATCGCGGGCGAAGGCAGCAGCAGCGGTAGCGTCGAGGGCGGCGGCGTGCTGCGCGAAGTGGTCACGCCCGAGTCGCCAGACAAGGCAGCGCCACAAAAGCAGCAATAGATGCAATCGCATGCAGGATAGCGAAGCAATGGTGGATTCCAATCTCGCACGATCAACCGAGCATTGCCGATAGCGGCAGCGCTCACAACCCGGAGGTAAGGCAAGTGATCTCGAACATCAAACGCAATGCAATCATTTTTTCCAGCGTCATCGCGCTCGGCATCCCGCTCGCTGCACAAGCGCAGTATGTCGGTCCCTCGACGCAAAAGGCGCCGATGACGGTCGCCGATGTCTTGAAGAACCCGGTCGACGACCAGAATGTCGTCTTGCGTGGCCATTTGATCAAGAAAGTGGGCAATGAAAAATACCTGTTTTCAGACGGCACCGGAGAAATCCGGGTCGAAATCGAAGCTGAAGATTTCCCCTTGCAAAAAATCGATGACAAGACACTGATCG
>CANFGA010000327.1 GCA_947446335.1 Oxalobacteraceae bacterium
CGAAACCATCTCGGCCCAGGCCGGGATCGGCTACATGACGATGAATGCGCGCGAATTCTTGCAAACCGATGTGGTGCTGGTGGGTATCTTGCTGTACGCCTTGCTGGGCAAGTTTGCCGATGTCTTCGCGCGCGCGCTGGAAAAGCATTGCTTGCGCTGGAATCCGGCTTACCGCTGACGGCGTTGTTTATATAAAAAAGGAAGCTACCATGCAAATCAATCTTGTCGAACAGGGCGCCGTGCGCCGCACTGCAACCTCGTCCGGTGCAGCCGCAACCTGCGCGCAGATCAAGCAGGGCGCCGCGCTGGAGTTGCACGGCGTGACCAAGTCGTACGGCGGACGCACGGTACTCAATGGCATCGACCTGACGTTGGCGGCGGGCGAATTCGTCGCCATCGTCGGGCGCAGCGGCTGCGGCAAGAGCACGCTGCTGCGCGCGATCGCGCAGCTCGAAACGCTCGATCGGGGCCGCATCGTTTATGGCGCCGCTGACGCCAAAACCAGCCCCGACATCCGCATCATGTTCCAGGAAGCGCGCCTGCTGCCTTGGAAAAGCGTGCTCGACAATGTGGGACTGGGACTGGCCCGGCCATCAAAGGCGGCAAGCGATGCCCTGGCCACGGTCGGCCTGTTTGAACGTGCGGCTGAATGGCCGACGGTGCTCTCGGGCGGCCAGCGGCAGCGCGTGGCGCTGGCGCGCGCTCTGGTGCACGAACCGCAATTGCTGTTGCTCGATGAGCCGCTCGGCGCGCTCGATGCGCTGACCCGGATCGAGATGCAAAACCTGATCGAAGCGCTATGGCAAAAGCGCGGCTTTACCGCCGTGCTGGTTACCCACGACGTGCAAGAAGCAGTCGCGCTGGCCGACCGGGTGTTGTTGATCGAGGATGGCGAGATCACGCTCGACGTTCGTGTCGACGTGCCGCGACCACGCCGGCGCGGCAGTCTTGAGTGCGCCGAGATCGAACAGGCGATCCTGGTGCGGGTGCTGCAGCAGGCTTGACGCTGGTTAGCGCCTGTTCAAACTGCTTCAAACACTGAATCGACGCAACAGCGTGCAATCGTGATGACAACGTTGCCGAACGCGCCGCGCACGAGATCCGGTTCTGGCATGAGATGGCCGATGGCGATGCGCTACTAGGCGCTTTTACAACTTCGGAAAATCGGTCGCCACTCCCGCCGCGCGCCATGCCTCCACTTCTGCCAGAGTCTGCTTCAAGCTGGCGCTGACGGCATCAACGCCGAAGGCGCCGAGCACGAAGTGGCGCGGCGGTTCTAGGTGTTCGGTGAGCGCGATGATTGCATCGGCAATGCGTACCGGGTCGCCGGCCTGGCTGCCGCTGGCTGCGCTGGTTCCTGCCAGCCGTGCGCCGACGGTGTCGTGGTAGTCGGCGATCAGGTTTGGCGTTTGCGTCATCGAGCGTCCGGCCCAATCGGTGCGCGACGGCCCCGGTGCGACACAACTGACCTTGATGCCGAGTGGCTTGCCTTCGGCGGCCAGCGCATCGGACCAGCCTTCGACTGCGTGCTTGCTGGCTGCGTAATAGCCGGAGCCGGGAAAGCCGATGTGGCCGGCCACCGACGTGATGTTGATCACGTGGCCACTGCGCTGGGCGCGCATGGCAGGCAGCACCGCGCGCGTCATCGCGAACAAACCGAACACGTTGGCGTCGAACTGAGCGCGGATTTGCTCTTCTTCGCCTTCTTCGACCGAAGACATGTAGCCGTAACCGGCATTGTTGACCAGGACGTCGATGCGTCCGAACCGTTCGAGCGTCGCCTGGACTGCGCCGGCGATCTCGCTGCCATGGTTGACATCCAGAGTCAGCGCCAGGGCACGCTCTTGCGCGCCCTGGACCAGGTCGAGCACGCGCGCCTTGTCGCGTGCAGTGACGACGACGCGCCAGCCGCGTGCCAGCACGCGCTTGGCGAGCTCACGGCCGAAACCGGTCGAACAGCCTGTGATGAACCAGACGGGGGAATTGTTGGATGATGACATGGATCTCCTCGATGATTGTGAGATGGCGATCGAGGCTGAGTTCATGCATCAATCACATGCATCAACGACACACATCAGGCGCCGATCGCCGTTTCTAATTCTGCAAATGTGGTGCCGGTATCTGGCGGGCTCGGTGCCAGGTCGAGTTGGCGCGCGACTTGTGTCGATGAAAAAATGCCGCGCACCATCTGGCTGCCATCGTTGCCTTGATCGACGACCAGCGCATGCTGGCGCCGGGCTTCCTTCAACGTTACCATGACATCGCCAACCCTGGCGTTCAATACGGTCTTCAGGTCGATCACTTCCATCCGCTGCGATGGCGTCATCACATCGCGCACCAGGATTTCGGCATGCCGGGCGCCGCGCACATGGGTCAGTTGCATCGGCTTCTCGCCCAGGATATCAGTCGATGTGACGATGCCGATCACGTCGTGCAAATCGTCGATGACGATCAAGGTGCGCACGCCGTGCGCCATCATTTTCTGGTTCGCATCGATGATCAAAGCATCGGCATCGATGGTCACGGCCGCTATCTGGCGCAAATCGGTCATCACCAGGATCGCTGCCGAATCGAGGTTGACGACGGGTGCCACGGCCGGGTCGGGCAAATGGTAAGCCGCTTCGGCCTTGAGTGTCGAGTGTGGCAGTGCGCGGTAGTGCTGGCTTTCCATGTCATTCTCCTTGGACAAGTTGGGTGCATTTGCACCGTTTTGACAACAGCGATTCACGATTCGTCCAGCCCATTCTGATGTCGTTGATGGGGCTGATCATGATGGTTTTTGTGCTAATAATTAGCCTGCTAACCATCTGAAACAAGATTAGCACACTCTATCCCCGTGCATCAAAAATATTTCCGTATGGATACTTTATCACCCCTCAATGCGGGTTCATCGATGCGAGCGCGGGCAAGGTTTCAAGTTATATCGTAGAATGGCGATTCAAAATTCGAATTTGTCCAATATATGCTTCGTCCATAAACGAAATGTCGCTTGCCAGTGCCGATGGCAGCGTCTTTTTTGAAAGGCAGGTTGATCATGTCCATCCCATTGCCCGTCATCGACATCGATGCGATCCACAAGGCGCTGGCCAATCCGGTACGGCGCGACATCCTGTGTTGGCTGAAGACGCCGCAGGCTTGTTTTCCGATGCAGGAATATCCGCTCGACATCGGTGTCTGCGCCGGCTTGATCGACCAGCGCACGGGGCTGTCGCAATCGACGGTGTCGGCCCATCTGGCGACGCTGCAAAAGGCGGGCTTGATCAGCTCGAAGCGGATCGGCCAATGGGTATTCTTCCGCCGCGATGAAGCGGTGATCCAGGCTTTTCTGGAGCAGATGAAAAGCGACCTGTAAGCGCTGCGCAGTTTCATCTTTTACCTGATCTTTCACATAACTAACAAGAAAAACACATGCCATTAGCTCTTTTTGTGCTCGCCCTGAGCGCCTTTGCCATCGGGACCACCGAATTCGTCATCCTGGGCTTGCTGCCCGACGTGGCCCGCAATCTCGAGGTATCGATCCCGTCGGCCGGCTGGCTGATCACCGGTTATGCGCTGGGCGTGGCGATCGGCGCGCCGATCATGGCGCTGGCCACCGCCGCCTTGCCGCGCAAACGCGCGCTCTTGATCCTGATGGCCATTTTCATCTTCGGCAATGTGCTGTGCGCGATCGCGACCGGCTACGGTTTTCTGATGGTGGCGCGGGTCATCACGGCGCTGTGCCATGGCGCATTCTTCGGCATCGGTTCGGTCGCCGCAGCGGGCCTGGTGGCACCAAACCGGCAGGCGCAAGCAGTGGCGCTGATGTTTACCGGGCTGACACTGGCCAATGTGCTGGGGGTGCCGCTGGGCACTGCGCTCGGTCAGTTTTCCGGCTGGCGCTCGACCTTTTATGCGGTGGCGCTGCTCGGGGTAGTTGCTTTCATCGGCTTGCTGTGGGTGTTGCCAGCCAAGGCCGACCAGCAAAAGCCGGACCTGCGGCGCGAATTGCAGCAATTGCGCAGCGCCGGCATCTGGGTTGCACTGGCCACGACGGTGCTGTTCGCTGCGGCGATGTTCGCGCTGTTTTCCTATGTCGCCCCAGTGCTGGAGCAGGTGACCGGCGTGAGCCCGCGCGGCGTGACCTGGACCTTGTTCCTGATCGGCCTGGGCTTGACGATCGGCAATTACATCGGTGGCCGCCTGGCGGACTGGCGCTTGCGCACCGCCTTGGCCGGGATCTTCGCTGCGATGGCGATCGCCTCGGCTGCGTTCAGCTGGACCAGCGTGGCCTTGATCCCGGCTGAAATCAATTTGTTCCTGTGGGCCATCGTCAGTTTTGCCGCGGTGCCTGCATTGCAAATCAATGTGATGAAATTCGGCAAGGATGCGCCGAATCTGGTGTCGACGCTCAACATCGCCGCCTTCAATGTCGGCAATGCATTGGGCGCCTGGACCGGCGGCAACGTGATCGCGCGCGATCTGGGCTTGCCGGCTGTGCCGTTGGCCGCTTGCGCGCTGGCGCTGCTGGCCTTGTTGTTGACGCTGGCCGCAGACAAATTGAGCAAACAGGGTGCGCCTGCCGGATCCAGCGCTGCAGCACTGACCTAACGACA
>CANFGA010000328.1 GCA_947446335.1 Oxalobacteraceae bacterium
GAAATTATGATCGACTCGACATCGTGCAAAGCCCATCAGGCATCTTCTGGCGCCCAAAAAAAAGAGGTCTCCAGTCGATTGGCGTCTCTCGCGGCGGGCTGAACACCAAGATTCACGCCGTTTGTGACGCGCTGGTCAATCCGCTTCGTTTCAAACTGACGCCCGGCAATATTTCCGATGTTGGCGAGTTGCCGGGCTTAATCAAAGGCATGTCGGCGAAGGCACTTCTCGCCGACAAAGGTTACGACTCTAACGCAGTTGTCGCACTGGCACTCGCTGGCGGCATGGAGGCAATCATTCCATCCAGGAGCAATCGAAAGCTGCCCCGGCCCTTGGATTCGACAAGATATTTTGCGCGGCATCTTGTTGAAAACCTTTTTCAGCGGATGAAGATCTTTCGCAGGGTCGCGACGAGGTTCGAGAAGCTCGACGAGCGCTTCATGGGTTTCGTTTATATAGCCGGAATCATGAAATGGATCCATTGACCCCTTTCACAACAGCGCCTAACATCCTGGCCCTGAATGCCGCGGTGGAAGCGGCCCGGGCCGGCGAGTCGAGACGCGGTTTTGCTGTGGTGGCCACCGAGGTACGGAGTCTGGCGCAACGCTCGTCGGCTGCAGCCAAGGAAATCAAGACCCTGATCACTGATTCTGTTGAGAGCATCAACACCGGCAGCAAGTTGGTTGAACAGGCCGGTGCCACCATGAAAGAGATCGTTGACAGCGTCAAACGCGTGACCGACATCATGGGCGAGATCACTGCCGCCAACTTTGAACAGACCTCCGGCATCGAGCAAATCAATCAAGCGATCATCCAGATGGACCAAGTCACCCAGCAAAATGCGGCGCTGGTGGAACAGGCCGCTGCCGCTGCCGCATCATTGCAAGAGGAGGCCGTCAACCTGGGCCAAACGGTCAGCTTGTTCAAGCTCGCTGCCGGCAACGCTGTGACCAAGACCCGTAGTCCAACTTAGGAAAAGCGCTTCATTATGGAGTAAAGAAAAACCGCCTGACCAAGGGCCGGCGGCGGCTTCAACGGTCAGGTGCTGTTATGCGTTGATGCCGAACGAGCGCGCCAGCGGCCCCAGCCCACCCTTGAAGCCCTGGCCGATCGCCCGGAACTTCCACTCACCGGAATGGCGGTAGATCTCGCCGAAGATCATCGCGGTTTCCACTGAACCATCTTCGGACAAGTCGTAGCGTGCGATTTCCTTTTCACCGGCGGCATTGACGCAGCGGATGAACGCTTGCCCGACCATGCCGAAATTCTGGTGCCGCGCTTCAGCCTCGTGGATCGTGACACCGATGCTGATGCGTGCTATCTCTGCCGGAACTTTTTCCAGGTCAATGATGATGCTTTCATCGTCGCCATCACCTTCGCCGGTCTGGTTGTCTCCCGTATGCAGGACCGAGCCATCGCTCGATTTCAGGTTGTTGTAAAAAATGAAGTCCGCATCGGAGCGCACCTTGCCATCAGCTTTTAACAGGAATGCGCTACCGTCGAGGTCGAAGGTGGCGCCGTCGGTCGAGCGCGGATCCCAGCCGAGGCCGACTACGATTTTCTTCAAGTTGGGGGCTTCCTTGCTCAGGTTGACATTGCCGCCTTTTTGCAAACTGATTGCCATAGTGATAGCTCCTTTGTGGGTGATGAGCATTGAGAATGATCCAGCGCCGGTTGACGCTGGAGAATCACTTCTTTTGACCTGATCTGCTTTGCTGGTGCTCAATTCTTGCTGAAGTTTTTTTGGCCATTTTTTGATGTCTACTCAGCCGCCATGTAATCTGTGAAGCTGTCTTGTGGGGCACCCACAGAAAACATCTGTTTTCCGACAGGCAGATGGGGCCCTCATCTGCCGTGGAATTCCTTAGCGTACTATTTTTTTCGAATTCTGTATTCTCCCCTATCTCACTCATCGCCCTGCAAGTGAATGTACTACGGCCTGCGCGAAGGTACTCACCGAGGTTGCCGACGGCTCAAGGACAGATCTGTCCTCGCAGCAGTACCGATAGTAACATATGTGTTACTATATAAAATATGAAAATCACGGTCGAAGAATACCTTCGTGAAGACGGCACGAATCCTTATAAAAATTGGTTTGACGACCTCGATGCGCAGGCCGCAGCCAAGGTGGCGACGGCCAAGGTCAGGTTGGGACTTGGTAACACGTCGAGCGTGAAGTGGTTCGATAGCATTGGCGAGTACATCATCGACTGGGGACCAGGTTATCGCATCTATCTCGCTAAAGATGGCGACACGTTCATTGTCTTGTTCGGTGGTGGAACAAAGCGAGGGCAGCAGCGCGATATTGATCAAGCCAAGGCATTGCACACTGAGTACAAGGCCAGGAAGAAGGCAGCTCAAGCTGCCAAACAAGGCAAACGGAAAGGGAACTGATATGGCACTGACGAGAGATTTCAAACACACCATTGTCGAGCGTGTCGACCGAGACCCGGCGTTTGCCAAAGCGCTACTGGATGAGGCCGCCACGTCGTTCCTGAATGGCGAGCCGGACGTTGCCCGTCTCATTCTGCGCGACTTGGTTAACGCCACAGTAGGTTTCGAGCAGCTTGCAGAGTTGACGCATAAACCAAGTAAAAGCCTTCATCGCATGCTCTCGCCCAAGGGCAACCCGAGCATGGACAGCCTGGCGGCTATATTCGGCGCAGTTCGTTCGCGTCTCAAAGTTGGCATTGAGGTGCGTACGGTCGAGGCAAACTAGCCAGGGACTCACATCGATTCACTTCCGATGGGTGGCGGGGTGGTACTTTTTTCCATTTTCAGTCTCGCCACTGTCGACACGCATCTCAATACACCACCTTGAAGGTCGGGCTGTCTTCCGGCCGCATTTTGCGCCGGTCGTAGATGCGCGTGGTCGCGATGTTGGCGTGCCCCAGCCATTCCTGCACTTTGGCGATGTCGGCCTCGTGTTCCAGCGCGTTGGTGGCGGCCGTGGCGCGCAGCGCGTGTGGCCCGAAACCCGCCACGTCGATCTTTAATGCAAGGGCATAGCCGGCCAGCATTTTGTACACGCCGTCCGCCGTGATCGAGGCGCGGGGATCGTCATGCCGATTGTTTTTCAAGGAACGGAACAGCGCGCCCTGAGCGTCGGCGCCGTGGCCGGCCGCTTGCAGATAACCATCGATGACCTCGGCCGTGCCGGGATGCAGCGGCAGGTAGCGTAGCTTGCCGCCTTTGCCCTGGATGCGCAAATGCATCACGCCGCGTCGTTGCTGGAGATCGCCGACGGCGAGTGCGCATAGTTCGGCGCGGCGCAAGCCATGGTAGAGCAACGTCGACAAAATGGCGCGATCGCGCTGGCCCTGCAGCGTATCGGCATCCGGGGCATTGAGCAGCGAACGGGCCTGGTGATCGCCGATCGCCGGCGTCTTGCCCTCGCTACTTTCCATCTTAGGACGCTTGACGCCTTTGACCGGGTTGCTGATCACGGCATTGGTTTCGCACAGATACTCGAACAGCGACGACAGAGCAGCCAACTTGCGCCTTATGGTCGCACCAGCCAAGGCCCGAACTTCCAGATCGTGGCGCCAGGCCAGCAAGTGGGCGCGGGTCACGATCCGGAATTGCTCCGGGCGCTCGATACCGGTGAACGCCATGAATTCGGCCAGATCGCTTTGATAGGCGCGGCGCGTACGCGGATTGTCGATGTTGGCAAACCAGGTCAGCGCCGGCGGCACGTCGGCCAACTGATGAAACTGCGCCGCGGTAAGTGCCCGTTCCTGCGGTTCTGGTACCGGTGCCGCCGGCGCCAGGGAGGACTGAATCGACAAGGCTTTGGTCATCATGCGACTGACCAAGTCCGCACCGCGGCCATCACGGAGGCGCCAGAGTCAGTCACTTCCTGGATAAAATTCTGCGTGAGCGCGAGGCCGTCCATGTTCGCTTCAGGAAATGGCGCTTGGCGTTGACCGATCCGGATCAGGTTCGGCGCCGAGTCGTGACAGGTCATGTTCGTTTCCTTTGACAAAGATGGCAGGCTGCTGCAACACCCGCTGCATGAAGGATGGCTCATCGCGCACGCGCTGGGCAAACTCGCCCACTGTATACAAGGTCAGATTGACCGGACGCCCGAGTTGCGCCTGGAGCGGCAACAACGCGGCCAGCAACTCGGTATGTGGCGCCGCCCCGATTAGCATCAGATCGAGATCGCTGCCGGCCTGTTGGCCGCCGGCCGCATCATCGAGCAACGCGAATTCGATCTGTGGCCAGAACGGCTCCAGCGCGGCGCGCAGCACATCGGCCACACCAAAGGTTTTCCGGACAATGGCGCGCAGCTCTTCAAAGATCGGCGCGGCCGGATTGGCCTGGTAATGTTTCTGGTTGCCGATCGGATGCATCGTGATCAGCTTGGCCGCTTCCAGGCGCGCCAGCTCGCGCTGCACGGTGCCGGAACCCGACTGCGCCAGCCGGATGACCTCATTGGCGTAAAACGAGCGCTCTGGCCGGCCAAACAGCACCGCCAGCACCCGTTGTTGCGTTTTTGTAAATAGTGCATCTGCGTATGTACCCATATCAAGCATGATAATACTTAATATGAGCATTGTCAA
>CANFGA010000329.1 GCA_947446335.1 Oxalobacteraceae bacterium
AGAGCGAGCGCATGTTCCAGGCCATCAAAGGCCTGGGTGGCACCGCGCGCCTGGTGATGCTGCCCAACGAAAGCCACGCCTACCGTGCGCGCGAATCGATCATGCACATGCTGTATGAAACCAACCGCTGGCTCGACAAGTACGTCAAGCACGCGCAGCCTTGAAACCTGGGCGTACAATAAGCGATCCACCATAGACCGGGAGTTGGCCATGAATTCATCCCCCCATCGCATGCCGCTGCAGGCCCACCGCGCACCCGACCCGGAGCCGGTCGGCGAGCCGCCGGAACCACAGCCGCATCCGTACCCGGCGCACCCGGTGCCGCAGGATGATCCGGTGCCCGACCATCATCCGAGCTAGTCGAAAGCCCAGCTAGTCGAAGGCCCAGGTATAGAGCACGTCGAACGCGCTGTTGGCGCCGGTCTGGAATTGCAGCGAAATGCGCTCGTTGAGCTTGTAGCGCAGCTTGACCAGGCTGGACGCCGTGCCCACTCCTTGCTCAAAACTCACGAAGGCGCGCCGCGACAAGCGCTTGCCGACCGTCACGACCGTGGTTTCCACTCCGGCCGCGGTGCCGCTGGCCTGTGCCAGTCCGACTTCGTCCAGCCCCAGCGTATCGGCCATGCGCTGCTGCAGCGAGCCGCCGCCGCCGCTGCCCAACAGCGCACCGGCTGCGCTGCTGAGCAAACCGGCCTGGCCGCCGCCATCGGCGCCGTGTCCCAGCACCAGCCAGGTCAGTTTTTCACTGTCGGGCACGTTCGGCGTCGATACCAGTTTTGCCGTCGGCGCCAGCGCGCTGCCGCGCACTTCGACCCCGGCTTCGACGTTGGTGTCCGTCAGCGCCGTGCCTTCGGGGCGCTTGCGCACGGCCAGGATGTTCAAGCCCGGATTGTCATAGGCGCCGGTAAAATTGAGCATGCCGCGTTCCAGGCTCAGTTTCTGGCCATAGGCGGCATAGGTGCCGCGCACCGCGCGTATGTTGCCCAGCACGGTAGGCGGGCGCCGCTCCTGAGCCCGCACGCGCACATTGCCGGCCAGAATCGCATCGAGTCCCATCCCTTGCAGCCGGAATCGATCGCCCAGATCGACTTCGACATCGATGTTCAGCGGCAAGCCCGGCGCTGCCGCTTTGGGTCCCGCTTGTCCGATGATGATCACGTCATCGCTCATCGTCGGCGTATCCTGCGACGCCAGTTCGATCGCGGCGCGATCGACCTTGAACTTGCCGTCCAGTAAAAAGCGCTTCTGGTCGCGCACCAGCGTGCTGTTGCCGCTGATGATCAGCGTGCGATCGGGCCGTCCCATCACTTGCAGCTTGTCGAGCGCGAGTTTCAATTGCATGCTCGCCTGGGCATCGGCGAAGCGCAGCGTGCCGCCCAGTTCGGCGCGCCCTTCGACCCCGTCGAAGCTGAGGCGTTGCAACAGCAATTGGTCGCCGCTGAGGGTGGCGGCGAGCTGGCCATTCTTCAACTTCACGCCATGCTCGGCCCAGTTCAGCGTCAGCTTGTCGCCCTTGATGTCGCCGCCCAGCACGGGCGCGCCCACGCTGCCACCGGCGCGCAGCGCCAGCGTCAATGCGCCATCGAGATCGAGCCCGCTCTGGCCGGCCAGCGGCGCCAGCCATCCCAGCGATGGCATGTTGGCGCTGGCGGTGGCGCGCAGCGCGCTGCTGTTGGCGATGCGGCCCTCGACCAGTTGCGCCGTCGCATCTAAGCGCACGTTGCCGGCGCGCGTGCCATCGATCGCCAGTTGCATTCGCAGCGCCTGGTCTTGCACCTCGACGCGCGCATCGAGCAGGCTCAAGCCCAGCGCCAGCGGACCGTCGGCCCGGATCGCGACATCGCCTTGCTCGCGGTAGACGTGCAGCATGCCATCGACCTTCGGGGTCAACCCGGACGCCGTCTGCAGCTTCAGCGCCCAAGTTGCGCCCAGCGTCAGATCGCTGCGCACGATTTCGCGCCACGCGGGTGGTGCCAGAGCGTTCAAGGCCACGCCCTTGGCCAGGCCGTTGCTGCTCCACAGCGGGCCGTTTTTTTCCAGTTTTTGCAAGTTGATGTTGCCGCCAGCGAGTACCAGCACGGCGTTCGTGAGCGACAGTTGTTGCGGTGCCAGCAGCCCGGCCAGGCCGCCGTTGGCCGGACCGACGATGCTCAGCGGCGCCGGCGCTTGCAGCGAGAATGGGTAGCGGCCGCGGTTGCGCAGCGCGGCCAGCGTGCCGTTCCACGCATGATCGCTGAAGCCGCCGTTGATTCTGGCTTCGAGATCGAGATCGTCGCTCTGTGCGCTCAATTGCAACTGATGCGCGGCGCGCGTGCCCGAGGTCTGCAAGCGCGCGCTGGCCAGTTTCAGCGCAGGCGAACTGTAGCCGCTCAAGGCGATGTCGGACACTAGCGCATCGGTGCCGGCGCTGCCGGTCGCATCCAGGCGGGCGCTGGCGCGCAGCGTCTTCAAGGTGTGCACGCCAAGCAGGCGCAAGTTATTGCCATCGAGCGCCAGATTCAGGCTCGGTGCGGCAAAGGTGCCGGCCAGCGTACCGGAGCCATTGAGCGCGCCGCCGAACTGCGGCCCCAGACTGGCCAGTTGCGGCGCCGTGATCTTCCAGTCGATCCGGTCGCGCGCCGCGCCATAGCTGCCGCTGGCCTGGAGCGCGTTCGGTCCCAGCTTCAGGTCGACATCGAGCCTGGTCACATGGCTGGCATCGGCCACGATGTCGGCTCGCCCGCTCAAGGGGGCGCCAGACAAGGTCGACGGTTGCAGCGCCAGTTGAAGCGCCAATCGCCAATCCCCGCTGGCGGGACTCTTGAATTCGGCTTGCACATCACCATTGATGCTGCCGCTGGCGGAGGCGCCGAAGGCTGCCGGATTGACGCTCTGCGCCGTCGCATTCAAGCTGATCTCGGGCCGCTTGTCAGGGCCGTTGAGCGCCGCCACGCCGGATGCCTGCAAGCGGCTGCTGCCATTGGTGTTCGGATTCGAGGTCGATTTCGACGCTGCAGTGGAACCGGATTTCAAGCCCAGGTTGCGCGCATCGAGCGCAAAGCTGCTGCGCGGTGCGTCCAGGCCGCCTTCGATGATGCCGTTTGCGGCGAGCGTGCCCAGCAGGTCGCTGCGCGCACTCGACAATTGCTTGCCGTCGATGTTCCATTTCAATTGCTCGCCCGGCGCGCCGAAAGCGCCGCTCAAGGTGAGCAAGTTGCGCCCCAGCGTCAAGCTGGCGGCGACATCGCTGACATGGGTCGCATCGGCCTTCAGGCTGGCGCTGCCACCCAAGGCTTCATTGAGCAAGCTGCTTGGTCGCAGCGCCAGTTTGGCTTTCAGTTGCCACTGCGGCAGCAATTGGCCGCTCAAATCCAGGTCGCCGTTGATGTCGCCTACCGGAAATGCGCCCAGCTTTGACGGGTCGAAATGGCTGGTGTTCGCTTGTGCGCTGAACGCCTGTTGTTCATCCAACGCCGCTTTGCCAGTCACGCTGAGGCTGCCCTTGCCGGCGTTCAGGCGCAATTGCTGCACTTGCAGCAAGGCGCCAGCGAGCGTTGCGCGCAAGTTCAGGCGCAGGTTGTTGTCGCTCAACGCGGCGTTCAAGGTTTGCTGTTTGCTTTCGCCCTTGGCATCGATGTCACCCATCCCCAGGTCGATCTGACCCTCGATGGCCGTGGCGTTCAACGTGCCCTGGATCGCCTTCAGATCGATGCGCTCGACCTTCAGCTTGAAGTTCGCGCTGCCGATGCCGGCCTGCGGATCGGCGCGCAAGATGGAACCGGCGCCGCTCACTTTTCCAGCATCAGCCAGATCGAACAGCACCTCATCGATGCGGGTCGCGATCAAGCTGCCTTTCAACTGCGCCGTGATGCTGCGAAAAGGCAGCAGCGCTTGATCGAGCGGACCGGGCGCGCCCTGGTTGGTCAGCGCCAGTTGGCCAGAGACTGCCTGGTCGGATGCGATGCTGGCGTCCAGGTGCAATCGCAGTTTGGCTTGCGGCCAGGCCGGGTTGAAGCCGGCCGGATCGATGTCGCGCCCGTCGATGCGGGCCTTGCGCAAGATGATCGCATCGTACGGCGCCAGCGTCAGCGCGGCGTCGCCGCTGGCATGCTGCGAGGTCGCCGTCGCGGTCAGTTCCAGCAGCGACAAGTTGCCGCGCACCTCGGCTTGCAGCCGGGCCGGCGCTGCCGGAGCAGACGCCGAACTGGCATCTTGCTGGATGGCCTGGGTCAGGCTGGCCTTGCCATCGAGCGCAAACGGACGCGCTGCCGCGATGTTGAATTCGGCTTGCGCCAGCCCCCACGGCGTCGCGGCGCTGGCATTGCTCAGGCGCCAGCCATCCGGGTCGCCGTGCAAGGCCAGGCGCAGGTCGCTGATCACGGTTGCTGCCTCGGCGCCGGTGGCGGCGTCGAACAGCGTCAGCTTGCCCAGGCGCACATCGCTGACGGCGAGCTGGAATGGTGGCGCCAGTGTTTGCGGCAGCACGGCTGGCGTAGCCGGGCCGATGCTTTCGATCGTCAAGCTGGCGGCGCGCAAGCGGCTGATCGCGATACCTTGCGAAAAGAACTGCAGCGGCGACCAGCTG
>CANFGA010000330.1 GCA_947446335.1 Oxalobacteraceae bacterium
CAGCACGAAGCCCCATCCGATCAAAGCGCGACCGGTGTTGATCTGGGTTTCCAGCGAATAGGCATTACACAGACGCAAGTCGGTGCTGGTGAAATAAAAGCCCAGCCAGATCATCATCGGCACCGCATAGCCGACGAAAAAAAGCTGCAGCGCGGCCGGCGAGCGTGCGAACGAATGCTGCAGCAGTGCGCCACAGATGAACAGCGTGACCAGCTTTTCGGCATCGGCTTGCGGCAGCACGATGGCGCGATCGATCGCCAGCGGCAGCATCCAGTAGGCGAAGATCGCTTGCGCGGCGATGAAACCGGTCAAGCCATAGCGATTCCAGCGGCCAAAACCCTGCGCCAGCCTGTGCTCGGACCATGCCCGCATCGCCAGAGCACCGCCCAGCACCAGCAGCGGCATCTGTATCGCCATGTGCCACAACATGCTTTGCTCGATCAAGGTGCGCAGCGGCGGCAGCGACAGCGCCACTGCAAGCACGCTCACCAGCAGAGCTGCCCATTTCAGCGCCGTCATGGCAACCACGCCAGTGCGGTATCGAGCGCCAGCGCCGGCGCCAGATAGTCGATGATGGCCACCATGCGCCCATCGCTGGTCACCACATGCAGCGCCGCATTGTGTTCGAACTCGCCCAGCGGCGCCGGCACCACCATGATGCCGAATGCATCGAGCAAGCGGCGCCGATCGCCGCTGGACGCGAGCGTGGCGATGCGCCACACGGCTGGATCGAGCCGCATGCGGCTGGCATAGTCGCGCAGCGCTTGTGCATCATCGTTGGCCGGGTCGAAACTGACCGACAGCAGCCCGATCTTGTCTTGCAAACCGCGCTCCTGGATCTGCTGTTGCAGTTGCTGGTAGACGGATCCGAGCGAAGTGCAGATGGTCTGGCAGCGCGTGTAGACGAAGTCGACGATCCACACTTTCTCGTGCTCGGCCAGCAACTGGCGCAGCGCAGTGCTGCTGCCAGCGCCATCTTGCAGCGCAAAGTCAGGGATCGCCTGCGGCTTGCGCTCGACTTCGCCGCGCCGCAGCGCTTCGGTGGTAAACGCATGACCGCCGTCGGTGGCGACAAAGATCAGCACCAGGCCGATCAGCAACGCAGCCAGACTGGCCGCGAAGGTCGACAACAATCCGGCCGAGGCGTCAGCTGCGGCCGGACCGAAATCGGAACCAGGGTCAGGACTTGAGATCTTTGCCACCCTGGTACGGTTCCGCTCTATCCTTGGTCGCTTCGCGCTGTGCCTTGATGGTCGCTTCCAGCACCGGCGCGGCGCTGTTGCCCCAATCGGAACGGATATAGGTGATGACGGCGGCGAGTTCGCCATCGCTCATCGATTTCCAGGCGGGCATCGCACCGTTGTAGGTATTGCCCTTGACCACCATCTCGCCATTGACGCCGTGCAGCAGGATATGGGTCAGCACGACTTCATCGCCGATCACCCATTCGGAACCAGCCAGCGGCGGAAAGACCCCGGCCACGCCCAGGCCGGTAGCCTGGTGACAAGCCACGCACTTGCCGGCGTAGACTTGCTTGCCATCGATCGCGGCCGGCCCGCCGGCCAGTGCCACGGGCGGGCGCAAGTCGGTCACGGTGCGCTGGTCGCCGTACGCGGAATCCTCGCCCGACGGCGTGATGTAGATGTAAAACGAACCCCACATCGCCATCGCGCCCAGCAACATCACCAACACCCATGGCAAGGGACGCACGCTCTCGTCCGGATCGGCATTTTCGCGCTGACGCTGTGCATTGGCGGCCTTGCGGCGCTGTTCCTTGTTCATGGCTGCTCCTTCGATGATGCCGGCTGCTTGACCGGCAATGGCAATAGCGCCGGATAGGTCCGGTTCAGCGAGATCAGATAGTCGACCAGCGCCAGCGCTTCCGGCTTGGCCACGACCACCTGGCCCGGCTTGGCCAGGCTAGGCGGCAAGTTGACCACCTTCTCGCCTGGCTTGGCGACGCCTTGACGCACTTCGAACAGGAAGCCGTAAGGCGGCATGATCGAACCGGGCGTGTAGGCGCGCGGCTGGTACAGATGGCCGAGGTGCCAGTCGACGCTAGGCTGACGCGCACCGATGTTGAGCAAGTCGGGACCAGTCCTCATCGTGCCCAGCAAGTGCGGCGTATCGTACGCATAGTCGCCGGCGACCGAGGCGCGGCCCCAGCCGCGCTTGGCGTCCGGCCCCAGCTTGGCGTCGCGCGGTTGCTGCGAATGGCAATACACGCAGCCATTGGCGATATAGACCTGGCGCCCTGCCAGTTCCTGTGTACTGTACGCTTTCAGCCCGGCCGGCGGCTGCACGTTTTCCAGCAACAGGTAAGGCATGACAACCAGCAAGCCGGTGGCGCCGCCCAGGATCACCATTGCGCCACTGATCAGGCGCAATTCATCCATTTCCCAAAAACTTTTTCCGGCGCTCATGCTGCTGCTCCCTTGCCCAACAAACGGGTCATCCAATTAGTTCCCAGCAAGGTTGCACCCAGCCGCTTGGGTCCGAATTTCCACCCCATCGCAAAAAAGTGCACGGCAAACACCAGGTGACCGAGCGTCATCAAACCGCCGCCGATCGAACGCGCTTCCAGATACGGCAAGGTCAGCGCCACCGATTGCATGAAGGTGGTGTTTTCATCGAGCATCGCCAAGCCTTGCAGCCAGCCGCCGATCGAGAGCCAGATGAAGTAAATTGCGAAGCCGATCAACACCAGCCAGAAGTGCAGCGAGATCAGTTTCGGGTATGGCCATTCCCAGTTCATCACGCGCGGCATGATGAAATAGATCGAACCGAACATCACCATCGAGAAGAAGCCGTACAGACCCAGATGGGCATGGGCGATCGTGTAATGGGTGAAGTGAGTCACTGCGTTCACTGAGCGCAATGCTTCCATCGAACCCTGTACCGAAGCGGCCGTGTACATCATCGCGCCCAGCACGATGAAGCGCAGTGTCGGCGAATGGTTCAGCGCGCGGAAGTTGCCCAGCACCGTCATGTGCTGGTTGACTGCGACGGCGAATACCGGAATGATCATCATCAGGCTTTGCACGATCGAGATCGTGACCAGCCATGAAGGGATAGGGCCGCCGATCAGATGATGGCCGCCGACCTGGCTGTAGAAGAACGCCAGCGACCAGAAGCCGAGCAGCGACAGGTTATACGAGTGGATCGGTTTGCCCAGCACCTTCGGGATGAAATAGTACGATGCAGCCAGGCCCAGCGGCGTGAACCACAGCCCCAGCACGTTGTGACCGAACCACCAGTTCATCGTCGCTTGCTGCACACCGAAATGCAGACCAGGCCAGTTCGCGATCAGGAACAAGATCGGAAACCACAGTAAACCAGCAGCGATGTACCAGACCGATACATACAGATGTTTGACCTTGCGTTGCAGCAACGTCAACCACAGCGGGAAGCCGACCAGAGCGCCGCCGATCACCAGCAAGATATCGATCTGCCATGGGAATTCCAGCCACTCGAGACCGTCCGAATGGCCGGTGGCGATCGCCACCAGGCCGGCGGTGACGCCGATGCTCCACAAGGCGCCGCCCATCAGAGCGTACTTGGCACCGACCAATTCCGTTTTCAGCAGGCGCGGAATCATCCAGATCGCTACACCGATGCCGGCCAGCGAACACCAGCCGTAGGCGATCAGGTTCAAATGCATGGGGCGGATGCGCCCGAAAGTGAGCCATTCATATTGCACCCACCATTCCGGCGAGTGCAGCTTGATCGATGAAATCAAGCCGGCAAACGAGGCCAGCACCAGCCAGATCACCGCCAGCGTCAGGCATACGCCCACCACCAGCGAGGTCGAGCGGTCGGCGCGCACGCGCGAATCGGCATCGGCCGCCGTCATGCTCTGATCGGCATCCATCGAAGGGCGCATCGCCTGTTGCAAACGGCCCTTCTGGGCTTCGGTTGCAGCCGGATCCTCGACCAACCCCATTTCGCTGGGCTGAAAAATCTCGCTGGCAGCTGCCACGCCGTCGCCGAACAAACCTTTCGACATCGACCAAATAAAAACAAACAAGGCCCCGATCGACAACAAAAAGGTGCCTAGCAGAACACTTACGGTGAAATCCATCTACGTTACTCCAGTCTGATTACTTCCTGCAACACCCACGGCGTTGCCCATCTGCCCATGCTGCGGCTACATCGCCGACCACGGACGGGGCGAATTATAGCAACAGAGATATCACCAGCGCGATGTCGATATTGAATTTCTGCATCGACAAGGCATGACTTGTTCACACTGAAGAGCCCATGTTGGCCATGATTGCTCGGGCCATTGCTCTGATGATCGCTCTGATGACGGGACGTAATTTATCATGTTATCCAATAAATTTCCTGGCGCCACCACTATTGCGTGCAGACGTTGCCGCATCGGCAAGAGAACGGCGCTCGGGTGACGGCACTGCCAACCCGGCGCGCCATCCTGAACTATACTGGCCGCTCCACAGATCCTCCCGCCGCCTCATGTCCTCGACCCTGGAACAATTGCGCACCCGCCACGGCGAGCGCTACAAATGGCTGGTGCTGCTCACGGTGATGATCGGGTCGATGGC
>CANFGA010000331.1 GCA_947446335.1 Oxalobacteraceae bacterium
ATTCCAATGTTTCGACAATTAAGCATCATCATCAGCGCCTTATTATAGTGACCTCGCGCAGATCGCGCCGAGCGCAGCTCAAAACGCGGCTGCTCTTGCCACGCTTTTGTCCCGCTCTTGCCCCACTTTTGACCCACATTTACTCATGGTTTACGACCGATGGCATTCATCAAAAAACTGATCATCTTCACCATCATCGCGCTGCTTGGTGCCGGCAGCGCCTTCGTGTATTGGGCTAATCAGCCGTTGATCACGCAAGGGCCGGCGATTCCATTCACGATCTTGCCCGGCAGCGGCGCCAGTGCAGCCGGGCAGCAGATCGCCGCTGCGGCCGGGGCACCACTGCAGCCGCTGCTGTTCAACTTGCTGGTGCGCGCCAGCGCCAGCAGCGCCAGGATCAAGGCCGGGTCCTATGAGTTGAAGCCAGGCACCACGCCGCTGCGCCTGCTTGACCAATTGGTGCGCGGCGACTTCGCACAAGAGACGCTGACAATCATCGAGGGCTGGACCTTTCGCCAGATGCGCCAGGCGATGGAACTGCACCAGGGCATCAAGCACGACACCACCGCATTGAGCGATCAAGCCTTGATGGCTTTGATTGCGCCGCAATTCAAGCACCCCGAAGGGCTGTTCTTTCCCGACACCTATCTGTTTGCCAAGGGCAGCAGCGACTTGCAGATTTATCGGCAAGCCCATGCGATGCTGATGTCGCACCTGGCCCAGGAATGGGACAAACGCGATCCTGCATTGCCGTACGACACGCCATACCAGGCCTTGATCATGGCTTCGATCGTCGAAAAGGAAACCGGCCAGGCCTCCGAGCGCGGGATGATCGCCGGCGTGTTCGTGAACCGCCTGAAGGTGCGCATGTTGCTGCAGACCGATCCGACCGTGATCTACGGGATGGGCGAGCGCTATGAAGGCAAGATCAGAAAGCGCGATCTGGAAACCGATACGCCCTACAATACCTATACCCGCAGCGGCTTGCCGCCAACGCCGATCGCCTTGCCGGGTCTGCAATCGCTGGCGGCAGCGCTGGCGCCGGCGCCGACATCGTCGCTGTACTTTGTCTCACGCGGCAATGGCACCAGCCAATTTTCAGACAACTTGCCCGACCATAATCGGGCCGTGAACCAATACATACGGCAGGCTCCATGATGCGACAAGGCAGCGCACGATTCATCAGTTTCGAAGGCATCGATGGCGCCGGCAAGTCGACCCACATCGGTTTCGTCGCCGCTTTTCTTGAGGCGCGGGGGATCGCACTCGTGTGCACGCGCGAACCAGGCGGCACCGCGCTCGGCGAGCAATTGCGCCAGTTGCTGCTGCATCAAACCATGCACCTGGAAACGGAAACGCTGCTGATGTTTGCCAGCCGCCGCGAGCATATCGCCGAAGTCATCGCGCCGGCGCTCGCGCGCGGCCACTGGGTGATCTCAGACCGTTTCAGCGATGCCAGTTTTGCCTATCAAGGCGGCGGGCGCGGCCTGGCGCGAGGCAAACTCGAAGCGCTCGAGCAATGGGTGCATCCCGATTTGCAACCGGATTTGACCTTGCTGTTCGACGTGCCGCCAGCCGTCGCGCGTGTGCGGTTGGACGCCACGCGCGAACTCGACAAATTCGAGCGCGAGCAAGGCGATTTTTTTAGCGCCACCCGCAACGAATATCTGCGCCGCGCGGCCCAGTTTCCGCAGCGCTTTCGGATCATCGATGCCACGCGCAGCATCGCCGAGATACAGGTCGAGCTGAGCGCCATTCTGACCGCCTTGTTTGAAGCAGCACAATGAGCAATGCCATTTATCCTTGGCAGCAAGATGCGTGGTTGCAGTTGCAGCAATTGCGCCCACGCATGCCGCATGCGATCCTGTTTCATGGCGCTGCCGGCATCGGCAAGTCCCATTTCATCGAATGCTATGCCCAGTCGCTGCTGTGCGAAAATGTCCGATCCGATGGCCATGCGTGCGGGCTGTGCGCTTCCTGCGGCTGGTTCGCGCAAAAGAATCATCCCGATTACCGGCGCCTGCGACCTGAAGCGCTGGAAGACGAAATCCCGCCCGACGGCGACGAGGATGGCGACAAGAAGAGCGCCAAGTCGACCAAGGCGCCGTCAAAAGAGATCAAGATCGAGCAAGTGCGCGCGCTGGCCGACTTCATGAACATCTCGACCCATCGCCAGGGCTTGCGCGTGGTCGTGCTGTATCCGGCAGAAGCGCTCAACACCCCGGCCTCGAATGCCTTGCTCAAGACGCTGGAAGAGCCGCCCCCGGGCACCGTGTTCCTGCTCGCTTCGCACAGCCTGGACCGATTGCTGCCGACCATCTTGTCGCGCTGCCGCAAGTTTGCGCTGGCCATGCCCAGCCATCAGCAAGCGCTGACCTGGCTGAAAGGCGAAGAGGTGCAGGACGCCGACAGTTGGCTCAGCGAGCAGGGTGGTGCGCCTTTGCTGGCCAAGCAGCAGGCCGAGACCGGCAACCGGGACGAAATGCAAGCCTTGCTGCAGCTCTTGGCGCAGCCGACGATCGAAGCGGCATTGAAGACGGCGGAAAAGTTGCAAAAAATGCCTTTGAGCATGCTCGTTGCTTGCGTCCAGCGCTGGTTGCATGACATGTTTTCATGCAAAATGGCGGGCGTGATCCGCTATTATCCGCGCCACCGCTCCGCATTGACTGGCCTGGCTGCCAGGGTTCAGGTTGATGCGCTGCTGGGCGTGCTCAAGCGCGTCAACGAGCGGCGCGCGATTGCCGAACATCCGCTCTCGCCCAAGCTGTTCATCGAAGACATGTTGCTCGATTATTGCGCGTGCTTGAAAGAAAACGCATGACTGCCCATCCCGCCGATGCTGTGCCCGTTGCCAGGCCGACCGTCCTGTCGCTCGCCGTCAAGGAAAAAGCCGCGCTATACGCCGCTTACATGCCATTTCTGAAGCATGGCGGGATCTTCGTGCCCAGTGCCAGGCACTTCAACATCGGCGATGAGATTTATCTGATCCTGTCGCTGATGGACGATCCCAACAAGTATCCGATCGCCGGCCAGGTTGCCTGGATCACGCCGGCCGGGGTCAACAACAACAAGGCGCAAGGGATAGGGATTCATTTTCCCGACAGCGAAAGCGGTTTGCGTGCCAGGCTGCGCATTGAGGAAATCCTGGGCGCTGCCTTGCGCTCGTCGCGCGCCACGCATACTTTGTAATTTTTAACTCTTCATTCAATCATCAGCTTCTTTTCATTTCATTCATGCCATCACACGTTTACCGCCACCGCACAGCCACACTCGCCGATCTGCCAGCCATCGTGGAGATCTACAACAGCACGGTCGCCTCGCGCGAAGTCACGGCCGACACCGAACCGGTCACGCTCGCTTCGCGCCTGGACTGGTTCCACCAGCATAATCCAGAGCGTCGCCCGCTGTGGGTGATCGAATTGGTGCAGGATGGTCAGGATGGGGCAGCGCCGCTGGGCTGGTTGTCCTATTCCGATTTTTATGGCCGGCCAGCTTATGCGGGAACGGCTGAATTGTCGATCTACATCGATGAAAAATGGCGCGGCAAGGGAATCGGCCAGTATTGCCTGCAGCAGGCGATGGCCCACGCGCCTGCCATCAAACTGCATACCTTGCTCGGATTCATCTTCGGCCACAATGCGGCCAGCCTGGCCTTGTTTAGCAAGTTCGGTTTTGCCACCTGGGCATGCCTGCCGAAAGTGGCCACGCTCGATGGCATCGAGCGCGATCTGATCATCCTGGGCAAGCGCGTCGGCTAGCAATTTGCCCGGCCCGCCCTTCAACCCTGCGCTCAAGCTGCGGCGAGCGGGTACAATCGCGCCATGTATATCGATTCCCACTGTCATATCAATTTCCCCGAGCTCGCGGCCCGGATGCCCGACATTCTCGCCAACATGGAGACCAATCAGGTTACCCATGCGCTGTGCGTGTCGGTCGACTTGCCCGATTTTCCGCAAGTGCTGGCTCTGGCCGAGCAATATCCGCATATCTTCGCCTCGGTTGGCGTGCATCCCGATTACGTCGACACGCCCGAGCCGACGGTGGAGATGCTGGTGCAACTGTCGGATCATCCGAAGATCGTGGCCATCGGCGAAACCGGCCTTGATTATTTTCGACTCACCGGCGATCTGGAGTGGCAGCGCGAACGCTTTCGTACCCACATCAAGGCCTCCAGAATCACCCGCAAGCCCTTGATCATCCATACCCGGGCGTCGAGCCTGGATACGCTGCGCATCATGCAAGAAGAGGGCGCCGGGACGGATGCCGGCGGCGTGGGCGGCGTCATGCACTGCTTCACCGAATCGCTGGAAGTGGCGCAAGCGGCGATCGCGATGGGGTTTTACATTTCCTTTTCCGGGATCGTCACCTTCAAGAGCGCGAAAGCATTGCAGGCGGTGGCGCTGGAAATACCTCTGGAGCGGATGCTGATCGAGACCGACTCGCCGTATCTGGCGCCGGTGCCGCAGCGCGGCAAGACCAACGAACCTGGTTTTGTTTGCCACGTGGCGGCTTATCTGGCGCAGCTGAAAGGCATCG
>CANFGA010000332.1 GCA_947446335.1 Oxalobacteraceae bacterium
GCGTGGCGCTGCTGGTTCACCGGAACGACTTGTTTAAACATGTAAATCTCCAATGATTTCGGTAAGAAGGACTGCCCCGCTGGGGTGGTCCATGACGTTCAAAAAATCGGAAAGGCGCAAGATGACGCGTTTTCCGATCCAAGATTCCATCGCATCGAAGCAAGATGCGCCGGACAGGATGAGTGACAAACTGCTGCTGTTGAAAAAAGTCGCGGATCAATTGCCTGCGCGCACCAAGCGCACGCTGCGCTTGCCGCTCTTCGGGGCCGGTCCGACATCGCCGGCATTGAAGTCGATCAGCCACGCAAAAGCGGGATCGAGCCCGAACGGCGACGAACTCCAGAAACTGGAAGCTGGCGTGCCCGAAAACACGGCTGCATTGATCGCCGGATTGCTGCACTGGCGCTCCAGCAACGATGCCAGTTCATTACGGTTCGGCAAGCGCCAGTCGCCCGATCCGAGCGCCAGCGCTTCTTGCCAGGTTGCCTGGGTAGCTGCGCCGACATGGCAAGCGGTGCCGCTCAAGCCTTCGCTGCAGCGTTTCCAGACCAGGCCGGTGGCGCCATCGGTGACCGCATCGCCGGATGTGCTGAAGCGCGCATCGGGCGCGTCGGCTGCAATAGCGCCATTGCAAGCGGCCTGGGCCAGCGACGACAGCAGCAGCGCCGAGATGGCGACGAGCAGTTGGCATTTTCTTGATTTCATTAAAACTCCGTGATGCGTGGACTGGTTGTTCGAACGGCAGGCACTAGCGGCCGCGCACCAGGCGCACCCGCGATGGCAACGATGTCGACAGCGAGCCGATGGCGCCGTTGCTGAAATCGACGACCCAGGCGCCATTGATATCGTTCGATCTTTGCGATGCAGTCCAGTACGGCGCTGACGCCTGATTGACGAACACCGCATTGATCGTCGGCGCTGCGCTGGCACCGGAATCGACGATGCCGCCCAATTCCTGCGCCGTCGGCAAGCGCCAGTCGGCATAGCCGCACAAGGCTTCCGCATTCACGGCTGCCGCGAACAGGTTTGCGTTGTCCCAGGTATGGGTCGCAGTTGGCGCATGCAGGCCGCTGCCGCTCTTGCCTTCCCAGGTCAAGCCGGTCACGCCATCCTGTATGCAGTCGGCATTGGGGAACGGGTTCAATGCAAAGGCGCTGCTGCGATATGCGCCCTGGCCGGTGATGGCGGTATTGGCATCGCGCCCGCTCTCGGCATCTTGTCCGGCAAAGCCCGATTGCGGACAAGCCAGGCCGAGTGCGTTGTTGCTGGCACATGCCGTGATGCCGGTATCGTTGAGCGGCATGCTGCCGGCCAGACTGGCATTGGCACTGCCGCGCACGGTGGCGCGCGCGCTGCCGCTGGCCGCGCCGTCATTCCAGCTCAATGTCAGCGTCTTGTCGGCGTTGCCAGGACAAGCCATCAGGCTGATCTGACGGTTCGATGCGCCCGAAGCCAGCGTCAGCACGCCCTTCGCATTCGCGCTGGCATCGATGCTGACACTCAAGCCGCTCGCCGCAGGGATCAGGTAATCGACACCGGCGGCGCAACTGGCACCGACTGCGCCACCGGCGGTGGTGAATGCGACATCGACCGGAAAAGAAGGATTGGACAATAGCGCGGCGCGAAACACCAGCAAGGTCTGACCCGATGCGCTCTGCTTGGCGACCGGGCTGGAAATCGACAACAACGAGGCGACCTTGGGCACGATCACGGGCGCACTGCCGCCACCGCCGCCGCAAGCGCTCAGCAAAACGGACAAAGAAATGGGCAAAGAAATGGGCAACAATGCACTGGCGAGCACGCTGCGAACCGAGCGCCTGCGCAGGTTGACGGCGCTGCCGCTTGCAGGCTGCTTGCCTGCAAAAATGCCGATCACACCATTTTTCATCCGACCCTCTTTATTTACATTGGTAAATTAATCAATGGCCAAGTTTCTGTTTTTTCTTTACTACTGTCAAGTAATTTTGGCACGGCTGCAGACAAAAAAGCCGCCATTTTCAAGGGGCGGCTTTTTTATTTTACACATCGACATCGATATCATTTCCATGTGGAAAAATGAAATTCCACGAGGAAATGAAACCCGCCAGTGTTACCACCAGCGGCCCTCAAGACCATCACAGCACCAGATCCTCCAGCCAATAGTCGAACGTCACCGTATCGGATGCCGCGTCACCGGTGCTGAGCGACTGCAAGCCGGGCGATCCGAGCGTGAGCGACTTGCCCGACAAGTTGCTCATCCCTTGCGATCCGGCCACCAGCGTGCCGCTCGCTGCGCCGCCGACCGTCACGCTGCCCAGATACGAGGCCACCTTGGTATTGAGATCGACCGAAGGCGAGGTCATTGCCAATGCAGGGGCAAAGACGGTGCTGCCAACGATCGCATCGCTCGACAGCAACTGCGCTGGCGAAGTCGGATCTTCGGTGTAGCGCACCACATCGCCCAAGCCGACCACTTGCTCGTACAAAGTGGCGCCATCGAGCACGTAGAAATGGGTGCGGCCATCCGGCCCGGTGTCTTGCAAGACCATGCCCGACGGTGCCGACACGAAGATCGACGGCGCCTGAACTTCGATCGCATTGCCGGAGCCGATTTTCGGGCCATAGCCAAAGATCGCCACCGTGCTGGCGACAATGTTGACGCCATTGTCGCTGCCCGCATCCGAGATCGTGCCGCCATGGCTGCGCAGCACCACATTGACGCCCTGCAACTGACCGATGTTCAGGCTGGTCGCAGCATCGATTTCGATGTTTGCCGTACCGGTCAAGGCGCTGGCGCCATCCATGCTGATGCTGCCATTGGCGCTGTAGAGCATGATGTCGCCGCTGCCAGAGGCCAGGCTGTCGCGTACGACGATGCCGTCGCGACCATCAAGCAAGATGCCCGCTGCCGTTTGTAGCGTGCCCGCGCCAGCTGCCACCATCACGCTGGCGCCGAAGATCGCGATCGGCGCCGAGGTCAAGGCCCCGAAGTCGATCGCATTCACCACCACGCTGCCGGCGCCAAGCGCAGCATGGCCATCGGCGCCCTGCGTACCGATGACCAGATTGGCCACCGTCGACAGGTGCTGCAACATCGCGCTGCTGATGTTGAGCGCAGCGGCGCTGCCGGCACCGCCAAGTTCGATGCTGCGCGCCATGTCGCCAGGGCGCAGCACGACCGTGCCAGCGCCCAGGATATCGCCTTGCAGCGTGATCGCATCGGCTTCGATGGTGAACACGCCGTTCTGGCCTTGCAGCACGACATCACCGATGATGACGTCGGTCGCGCCCAGGATCGTCAAGCTGCCGCCGTTCAAGGTCAGCAAATTGTTGAAACGCACCTCGCCGCTGGCATGAATGACCAGATTGCCATCCACGCTCACGGCTTGGCTGAAAGTAACGTTGGCTGCGTCATTGATGGTCAGAGCGGCGAGCGGCGTGGTGCCGCCCACCACGCCGGTGATGACGATGCTGTCGCCACCGGCGGCGAGCACCAACTGCGCGCCGCTGGCCGCGGCGTCGATGTTCTGTTCGAACACCATGTTGCCACCGGCTACGGTTGCGCCATTGCCAGCCGAAATGACGACGCTGCCGTCGACCATCACCGCGCCGCGCGCATCCAGGGCTTCGGCCGTCAACGCGCCTTCGATCCGGATCACGCTGCCTGTGCCCGCTACATTGAGCACCAGGCTATCACTGAACACCACCGGCGTGCTGCTGCCGATGATCGCGATGTCCTGGCCAACGGCAGCGTTGCCGATCACCACTTGACCGAAGCCACCGGCGATGTTGGCCAGAGAATCCTGACCCAGCACCAGCGTGCCGGTCGCGCCCGATGGCCCGCCGACCTGGATGTCGAGGCCAGGATCGCTCGGCACGATCAACAGAGCGCCGCCCTGGCCGCTGATCTGCTGGTTGATCTGGAAGGTATCGCCGACCAGGCTCACATCCTTGTCAAGGATCGCAGCGATCGGCAAATCGATGACCACGCCGCCCTTGATCGACGACAGGTAGATGTTGCCGGCCGGTGCAGCGATGCCCACTTGCGCCGCATCGGAGAGGGTGGAGGCATTGCCGCTGCCATCGATGCGGTTGACCGATACCGCCACGCCCGCCACCGTCACCGTCAAGCCATCGCTTTCGCGCACGCTGATGTCGCCGCTGCCGGCGCGGGCGCCGAGGGTTGCGACACTGGTTTCGATCGCATTGACATCTTGTGCCGCGCCGATGCCGGTGCCGGCCGAGATGCGCAGGTTCGCTGCGCTGACGTTGACCGTTTGCACATCGTTTGCGCTCTGGGCATCGGTGATCATGCCACCGGCAAGCAGGCTGACGCCGACCGTGGCATCGAGCAAACCGAGCTCGATATTGCCGCCAGCGGCATAACGCAGATTCGATGCCCGGCTCATGCTGCCGTCGCTCATCACGATGCTGCCGATGGCGCGCAGATCGATGCTGCCGGCAGCGTTGACATCGCCGCCTTGCGCAATCGATCCGCCAGCATTCAAGCTGACGTTGGCGCCAGCGACATCGGTGCCGAGCACGATGTCGCC
>CANFGA010000333.1 GCA_947446335.1 Oxalobacteraceae bacterium
ATCGTGGTGGATCAGGCAATACTCATCAGCAATGCCAACGAGAGCGTGCTGGCGCAACGCCCGCATGAAGTTGTTTTGTTCATCAAGGGGTGATGCCAGTGACCATCCAATCGAATGCTGCGGCAAAGACCGGCGCGCAAGCCGGGCTGGCTCATGAAGGGGTCGATCTGGCCTCGGTCCAGTTCCGCGATTTTTTTGACGTGCTGTCGCGCTCGGCGCACGGTGCGATGCGGGTCGATGAGGCCAATGCCAGGTCGGCGGCCGAAGCGCTGAGCCGCCAGTTGTGCCAATTGATCGAACTGCAAACCCTGGAGGCGCGCCGGATCGGGGGCAAGGCGGGGATCGAGGCCGAAGTGCAGGGCCGCTTTCTGAAAGCGGCCCTGGCCGATGAAGTCTTGCTCAATACCGATTGGGCTGGCCGTGCGCATTGGCGCCATGTGCTGATCGAAGCGACCCTGTTCAAATCGAGCTTCGCCGGCGAGCGCGTGTTTGACGATCTGGACCAATTGCTGCGTGAACGCGAACCGTCGCGCCGCAATCTGGGCCGGCTTTACCTGTATCTGTTGTCGCTGGGTTTCCAGGGCCGTTATCGCGGCAGCGCGGTGCAAACCAGGATTGCCGAATACCGGCGCGAATTGTTCCAGTTCGTTTATCTGCGTCCCGCCGACATGCACGGTCGCGACCGCACCCTGTCGGAACAGGCGTATGCGAGCACGCTGTCCCATATCGCCGCCACCCGGCTGCCGAAATTGAGTCGCAGCGGATTCCTCATCGTGCTCGGTCTGCTGCTGCTGCTGGGGCTGTCGGAATTGCTCTGGTTGTGGCAATCGTGGCGCGTGCGCGACGCAGTGTCGGCGACTGTCGCAGGTCTTTCATTCTTCAATTTTGATGCTTAGGACCTTACAGTGTTGAATTTTTTGTCGGACAACACGGCCATCGTCACGCTGCTCTTGTTGACGCTGCTGGTCTTGCTGTTGCTTGCCGTGATCATCTGGGCCGCAATCAAGGGCGCGCAAAAGCAGGACCAGCCGGCCCACAGCAAGCCCCGGCTGATCAGCGCCAACTCGTTGAAACAGTCGTTTCGCAGCGCCGTCGAGCTCATCGAAAGCAATCTGGCGCTGCGCTCCGAGCGCTACAATTTGTCCTGGACCCTGATTTTGAATGAAGGCCAGGAAGGCCGCGAATTGCCTTTGGTCCAGTCCGGTCTGCAAAGCGCACTCAGCGCAGACAGCACGCTGACGGCTGCCGCCCAGGGCATCAGCTGGAACTTCTTTGACAAGGGGGTCGCGGTACAACTGCAGTCGGACTTTCTCGGCTCGCCCGACCCGGATGCGCCCGGCAGCAACAATACCTGGGATGATTTCCTGGGACTGTGCCGCAATTATCGGTCGGATCGTCCTTTCGACGCGATCGTCATCGCGATTCCTGCCAGCTTGTTCTTGCAGAGCGATTCGCAGGGGCAGCTCGACCTTGCCGCCCGTGCCAAGGCGATTCATCGCCGTTTGTGGCTGGCGCAAAATCGGCTCGCCCTGCGTTTTCCGGTCTACCTGACGATTTGTGACTGTGAAATCATTCCCGGCTTTGCCGCGTTTTCAGCGGCCTTGCCCGAACCCCTGCGGCGCTCGATGCTGGGATGGTCATCGCCGCATGAGTTGATTGCTCCATTCCAGGCGCAGTGGGTCGATGCGGCGATGAATGAAATCGTGCGCTCGATCTCGGACAACTGTGCCGAGTTGTGTGCACTCGAACCGGCCGACTCCGACAGCGTTGATTATTTCATGCTGCCTGGCGAGATGGAGCGCTTGCGCGCAGGTCTGTCATTGTTCGCCGCAGAGCTGATGCGCCCGAGCGCCTATCACGAACCGTTTTTGTTGCGTGGAATTTATTTCACCGGCGACTGCAGCGATGCCGCAGCCTTGCTCGGGGCCGGCATTGATCTGTCGCTGCCCGATGCCGCCACCGCTGAATTGCTCGAACCAGAGCCTTCGTTGGTGGGTGCGCTCACGCCAGCCCAGGCGAGCGCCGTGCCGGCATTTTTGCGCGATCTGTTCGAGCGGAAAATCTTCGCCGAAGTCGGGCTGGTACGCTCGTCCTCGCTGCATGCGATGCGCCGCCCGGCCATGCACCGCGTGCTGCGATCGATGGTCATCGTCGTGCCCATCGTCTGGCTGATCGGGCTGGGGCTCTCGAGCGTGCGGCTGCATCGCTTGAGCGATGACGTCGTCGTCTATCTGGAACGGCTGGATCATGATTCGCGCGAAAGTTTGCAGGCGCGTAATCGCAATGTGGTCGATCCGGCCCAGAGCAGGCTGCGCACCATGGATGCCTTGTTGAACATCGAGCGGATGGATTCGGCCCGCTTGAGTTCTCCCTTCATGCCCGGTTCCTGGCAGTTGTTCGATGATTTGCACGAGCGACTGCAGCGCAGACTTGAAAAGGGATTTGCCGACAACTCGTTCGAGCCGATGCGCCGTTCGATCTATCTGAAAGTGAGCGAACTGACCGGCGTGCCGCTCGATCTGTCGGGCGCCCTGATCGCCGGTGCCAGTTGTACCTTGCCGATGGGGTGGAATCAGCAGATCGAGGTTGCCAGAAACAATGCGCTCAATATCGAAGATCTTCCGCAATTTTCTGCCACCTTGCAATACGTGGCCCGGGTCGAGGAATTGGATCGGGTCTTGCGGGCGATGATGCGCCTGAAAGCGACCGACGTTCCGGCCTCGGGCGACGATCTGGCGCTCGTCGTGCGCACCTTGCTCGGCGCGGAGCTCAACGGCGACACCACGCGCACGGCCAAGCTCTTCAGGCAGGTGGCCCAGGGCGTCGCTTCGATGACGATCGAACCGCTGCAAGATGCCGCTTCATGCTCGCTCAGACTGGCCTTGAACGCGACTTATGAGCGTCTCTTCGCCAACAATGGCTTGCTCAAGTCGGAGCAAGCCCTCGCGCACAGTGCGGCGACGCTGCTCGATGCACGGCCAGGGTCGTCCGATGCTGCCGCCTCGATCGAGGCTTGGCAAACATTGCAAGCGATCTTGCGCAATCAGGAATCCTTTTTGGTCGCCGGCAAGGGTGCCTGGATGCACCACCGCACCTTCCAGCTGGGATCGGCGCACGAGAGATTGCTGCAGAAAATGCAGACCGTGTCGCTGCTGGCCAAGATGCCTGCCAAAGAGGCGCAAAGACAGGCAGAGGCCGGTTTTGTCAATTTCCTTGCCGCATGGGATGCGAGCCTGTCGGTCGACAGTTATTCGCAGAGCACCGATGCCGGCCTGGAATGGTCGGCCACGACCTTGTCGTGGACTTTTTCGCCCGATCGCAAGGCGCTGCTGGAGGCGCTGTCGGCGCTGTTATCCCAACCTTACATGAAAGTGAATCACTTCAGCAAATTTCCAGAGGTGCCGGCCGGCGCTACCGTCAGTTGGGACCGGGTCCGCCTCGATCACGCGCTGGCCTTGTCGGATGCGCGCAAACGCTTTCAAGTCGAGTCGCTGGGCAAGTTCCCTGCGATGCTGCAGACGCCGATCGCGGCGTTGGTCGATGCAGCGCTGGCCGAGACGGCGCGCGACTTGATGTCGCAGGCGGTGATGGTGTCTGCCAACCAGATTCAAGCGCCGGCAACGCAGGCCGATCGCGCGCGCACCTTGCGTCTGAAAGCGTGGTTGCAAGAACTGGGCGCGGAAAGCGTGGCGGAAAATCTGTCCTCGGTGCTGGCCACGGATGCCTTGTCTCGCCTCAAGTTCCTCGATGATACGTTCAACCGCGCGCAAGTGTTTGTTCCGCGCGATCGCGAGTTGCGCGCATGGAATGGCGAAAAAGTGCCGCTGCTCGAAGCCTTTGGCGCTGGCGACGCCTCCAATCTGGCGGCCTATGTCTCGCAGCAGCAATCGTTCATCGATACGGCAGGGCGCGATGCGGAAGGATTGTTGCAGCAATTTGGCCGGGAGCAGGCCGGCAACGCCCTCGTTGCGCGCTGGCAGGCGGTGGTGTCGGACTTGAACCGCTATCGTCTGAAAAGCCCGACCAGCAGCTTGATGAGCCTCGAACAATTCGTGCTCTCGGGCGCGGCCGACCTGGATTTGTCGAATTGCCTGGACAAGCTGTCGTCGCATATCGCCCAGCATCGTGCTACCGATGTCTTTGCCGAGCGGTTGCAGGCATTGCAGGTTGGCTTGTACGAGCGTTGCCGCGCGATCAAGCAGACCCAGTATCAGGATGTCTGGACGCGTTTTTCAGATGCGTTCAACCGCGATCTGGCATATCGCTTCCCGTTCCGGGCCTGGGGCACCGATCCCGCCTTGAAGGGGATGAACCGTTCGCCGGCTGAAGTCGAGGATGTCGGGGCGATACTGAAGCTGTTCGATCGTTCGCATGCGGCAGCGCTGGCATCGGGGCGCAATCTGGCGCGTCCACCGGGTGCGATCGCCGTGCGCAAGGCGGATGAGCAGATGCAAAAAGTGCGCGAATTTCTCGCTCCACTGTTTCCGACTGAAGAAAATCAAGCCGCGGGCATGGACTTGATG
>CANFGA010000334.1 GCA_947446335.1 Oxalobacteraceae bacterium
AAGAGCGATGTTCAAGACCGTGATCACCGGCACCGCCAGCAGCAAGGGCCAGAAGGCGGCGTGCAAGTCGGCCAACCCGAGCGCCTTGTTGAACACGCCGCGGCTGATGTTGAGCATGTGGGTGGCAGGATAGATTTCACCGATCAGGCGCGCCCCGCCCTCCATCGCCGAGACCGGATTGAGCAATCCGGCGAACTCGATGGCCGGAATCATGGTTGCGATCATCGTCACGAACAAGGCTGAAATCTGGCTGCGGGTGAAGGTCGATGCCAGCAAGCCGATGCCGGTCGCGCTGATGTTGAAGATGAAGGCGGCCAGCGTCAGGGTCAGGAAGCTGCCTTTCACCGGCACATCGAACACGGTCACCGCCAGCAGCGTCATCAGGAAGAAGTTGAGCATCGCCAGCACCACATAGGGCGCCTGCTTGCCGAGCAAGAATTCGGTGCGCGTCACCGGCGTCACATACAGGTTGATGATCGAGCCCAGCTCCTTTTCCCGCACCACCGACAGCGCCGCCAGCATCGCCGGCAGCATCAGCAGCAGCATCGGGATCACGGCCGGCACCATCGCCGGCAAGCTCTTCACGTCGGGGTTGTAGCGAAAGCGGGTCTGGATCGCCACCGGTTGCTGTGGCGCGATGCCGAGCCGGTGCACGGCCTGGTCGGCCAGCCAGCCCTGATGCATGCCCTGGACATAACCTTGCACCGTCTCGGCCCGCGTCGGCATCGCGCCATCGATCCAGGCGCCGATGCGGGCGTGTCCGCCGCGCTCCAGCGTGCGTGCAAAGCCCGATGGAATTTCGATCGCCAGCGCCAGTTCGCCGCTGCGCATGCGACGGTCCATGTCGTCATAATTGAGCAGCGGCGCATGTTCGATGAAATAGCGCGAGCCCGACAGGTTCAGCGTGTAGTCGCGGCTGAGCGCGCTCTGATCCTGGTCCAGCACCGCGTAGCTCAGGTTTTCCACATCGAGGCTGATGCCGAAACCGATCACGAACATCAAGATCATCGAACCGGCCAGCGCCAGCGTGGCGCGCACCGGGTCGCGCCGCAATTCCAGCGTCTCGCGCCACAGATAACTGAGGGCGCGGTTCAGGCTGAAGCCGCGCCGCCGCGCAACGGCCACTGCGGGCGCGACGCCCTCTTCTTTTGCATCCGCTGCTGCATCCGCTTTTGCGTCCGTTTTTACGTCAATTTCTTGGGCTCCAGCTCCGGCCCCGGCCTTTTCCAGGTAAGCGATGAACGCCTGCTCCAGCGATTGCGCGCCGCTCTCGCGCACCAGCTCCAACGGCGCGGCGCTCACCAGCACGCGCCCGGCATGCATCAGCGAGATCCGGTCGCAGCGCTCGGCCTCGTTCATGAAGTGGGTCGAAATGAAGATCGTGACGCGGTCGCGCCGCGCCAGTTCGATCAGCAGGCGCCAGAAATTGTCGCGCGCGATCGGATCCACGCCCGAGGTTGGCTCGTCGAGGATCAGCAATTCCGGCGCATGCACCATCGCCACCGCCAGCGAGAGGCGCTGGCGCATCCCCAGCGGCAAGCTGTCGGGCAAGGCATCGATCACCGCGTCCAGGCCGAAGCGCTGCACCATCTGCATCAGGCGGGCCTCGATATCGGCCTTCGGCACATGAAACAGGCGCGCATGCAGCGCCAGATTCTGGCGCACCGTCAGCTCGTTGTAGAGGGAGAACCCCTGCGACATGTAACCGACGCGGCGCCGGGTATCGATGTCGTTCGCTTCCACCGCGCGCCCGAACAAGGATGCCTGGCCTTCGCTTGCCGGCAGCAGGCCGGTCAGCATTTTCATCGTGGTCGACTTGCCGCAGCCGTTGGAGCCGAGAAAGCCGAAGATCTCGCCGCGCCGGATCCGGAAATTGACATGGTCGACGGCGACAAAGTCGCCGAAGCGCATCGTCAGATCGCTCGCTTCGATCGCGATGTCATCGTCGCCTCCGGGCGCCATCGGCGTGATCCGCACCGGCTCATAGCCGCGCTTTTTTTCTTCCGGCAGCAGCGCAATGAAGGCCGCTTCCAGGGTGCTGCTGCCGGTGCGCTCCAGCAGTTCGGCCGGCGTGCCGGCGGCCAGCACGCGCCCGTCGTCCATCGCCACCAGCGTGTCGAAGCGCTGCGCCTCGTCCATGTAGGCGGTGGCGACGATCACGCTCATGCCGGGACGCTGGCATCTTATGCTGGCGATCAGATCCCAGAACTGGGCCCGCGCCAGCGGATCGACGCCGGTGGTGGGTTCGTCCAGGATCAAGAGATCGGGATCGTGGATCAGCGCGCAGCACAAGCCCAGCTTTTGCTTCATCCCGCCCGACAATTTGCCGGCCGGGCGCGCCAGGAACGATTGCAAGCCGGTGCTGCGGGTCAGTTGATCGATGCGGCGGCGCCGCTCAGGGCCATCGTGGCCGAACAGGCGCGCAAAAAATTGCAGGTTTTCTTCGACCGACAGCGTCGGATACAGGTTTTTCCCCAGCCCCTGCGGCATGTAGGAAATGCGGGTGCATACATCTCTGCGGTGGGGCGCAGAGCGCATGTCGCCGCCCAAAGCCTGGACCGAGCCCTGTTGCACCGCGCGCGCGCCAGCGGCCAAAGCCAGCAGGCTCGACTTGCCGACCCCGTCCGGACCGATCAAGCCCACCATGCAAGCGGCCGGCAGATCGAGCGTGATGTCATCCAGCGCCACGGTCTTGCCATAGCGCAGCGTCACGCCCGCCAGACGCACGGCCGGCACGCCGCCTGCTGCCCGCCCCTCCCCTTCTGTCACTGCGGAACCTTGATCGCCAGTTCAGCCGGCCAGGCTGCTTGCGCATCGAGCTTGACCCACGCCACGCCGGGCACGCCGACCTTGACCAGTTTCACATGCCGCTCCAGCAAGGCGCGGTCGATCTGCGCCTTGACCCGGAACATCAGCTTTTGCCGCTCGCTGGCCGTTTCCACCGTCTTCGGCGTGAATTGCGCGCTGCTGGCCACGAACGACACCTTGGCCGGAATCACGTAACCGGGCGCCGCGTCGAGCAGCAAGTGCACCTCGCTGCCCAGCACGAGCTTGCCGGCCACCGCCTCGGGCAAAAAGAAGGTCATGTAGACATCGCCCAGGTCGAGCAAGTTGAGCACCTTGCCGCCGCCGCCCAGCACTTCGCCCGATTGCGCCACCAGATACTGGACCCGGCCGGCGCGCGGCGCCACCAACGCACTGTCGGCGATGTCGACTTCGATGCGGGCAATGCTGGCCGAGACCACCACCACCGCCGAGCGGCTGCCCACCACTTGCGCCCTGGCCGCCGCGATCGCGGCCTCGGCAGCGCCGACCTGGGCCCGGGCGGCGCTCAAGGCGGCGCCGATGCTGCGCGCCCTGGCGCGGTCGTCATCGAGTTCCTGCTCGGAGGACGCGCCTTCGCGCGCCAGGGTTTCCGAGCGCGCCAGCCGGCGCCGCGCCGCGTCGAGTTCGCTCTCGCGCTGCGTCACCTGGGCTTGGGCAGCAACCTTGTCGCTCTCGCGCACGGCGACCTGGGCTTCTGCGCCGACCACGGCGTCGCGCGCCTGTTGCAAGCGCGCCCGCGCTTCATCGCGCGCCGCCTCAAGCGCCTTGAGCTGCATGGTCGCCAGCATCTGGCCCGCCTGCACGAAGTCGCCCTCCTTGACCTCGAGGGTGGCGATGCGCCCGGCCAGCTTGGTGGCGACATCGATTTCGGTAGCCTCGATGCGTCCATTGCCGCTGGCAAAGCCGGGGCCGGGACCGCTCGGCTGCAAGGTCTGCCAGCCGTAATAGGCGACGGCTGCAAGGGCCAGCAGCAAGGCTGCCGGAATCAGCTTTTTTTTCAATTGATCGTTCATCGATTTCTTCAGTAAGTGACAACGGTGGCGGCATCCGGGGCACCGCCACCCAGCGCTGCGTAGAGGCTGACCTGGCTCGACAGCAAGGCGCGCCGGATTTGCACCAGTTGCTGCTCGGCGTTCAACAGGTCGCGCTGCGCATCGAGCACTTCCAGATAGGGTGCTGCGCCATTGTCATAGCGCAGCTTGGCCAGCCGCGCGCGCTCGCTCTGGGCCGCCAAGGCGCGCTGCAAGACTTGCACTTGCTCGGAGAGCCACTGGCGCGCGGACAAGGCATCGGCCACTTCGCGAAAGGCGTTTTGCACGCTCTTTTCATAATTGGCCACCGCGATCTCGCGCCGCACTTCAGACAGATCGAGCGCGGCCTGGTTGCGTCCGCTGTCGAAGATCGGCAGCGTGATGCGCGGCACCAGGCTCCAGGCCCGGCTGCCCGAATCGAACAGTCCACCGAGTTCGGCACTGGCGCTGCCGAGCGATGAGGTGAGCGCAATGCGTGGAAAAAAGGCGGCGCGCGCCGCGCCGATGTTGGCGTGCGCCGCGCGCAACTGGTGCTCGGCAGCCAGGATGTCGGGCCGCGCCAGCAGCAAATCCGATGGCAAACCGGCGCGCAGCGGACGCAGGATGAAATTGTCCGCCAGC
>CANFGA010000335.1 GCA_947446335.1 Oxalobacteraceae bacterium
CTTCAGGTCGTGGGTGATCGGGGCCGGCCCCATGCCGTGCCGCACGAACAGGCGGATCTTGCCATCGCGATCGAACACATAGCTGCCGGCGGTATGGTCCATCGTGTAACTGCCCGGGGTCTTGCCTTCAACCTTGGCATAGAACAGCTTGAATTCCTTGGCAACTTTTGCTGTCGCCTGCGCATCGCCATACAGGCCGAGGAAGCGCGGGTCGAAGGCCGGCACGTATTGCGCCAGCAACGCTTGCGTGTCGCGCTCCGGATCGACCGTCACGAACAGGACCTGGACCCGGTCGGCATCGGCCCCGAGTTCCTTCATCACGTTCGCCATTTCGACCATCGTCGTCGGGCAGACATCCGGGCACTGCGTGTAACCGAAGAACATCACCACCAGTTTGCCCTTGAAGTCGGCCAGCGTGCGCGCCTTGCCGTTGTGATCAGTCAACGCGAAATCCTGCGCGTAGCCCAGGCCAGTCAAGTCGGTATTCTTGAATGCAGGCGCTGCAGCCTTTTCGCTGCAGCCCAAGGTGAGCAAAAGCATGGCCAGGGCCAGCAGTGATGACAGTTTTTTCATGGTTTGCTCAGTATTTGAAATAGTGATCCACCAGCAAGGCAGCAAACAGCAGCGTCAGGTAGATGATCGAATAGGTAAATGCCTTGCGCGCAATCAAGTCCGTGTAGTGACGATAGATTTTCCACGAATGGCGCAGGAAGATCGCATTGAGCACCACCGCCGAAGCGAGATAAATCAAGCCGCTCATGTGTACCGCGAACGGCAGCAGCGTGGTGGCGGCCAGTGCGATCGAATATAGCCAGACATGAAATTGGGTAAACGGCAAACCATGCGTGACGGGCAGCATCGGCAAGCCCGACTTGGCATAATCGTCGCGCCGGTACATCGCCAGCGCCCAGAAGTGTGGCGGCGTCCAGACGAAAATGATCAGCACCAGCAGCCAGGCTTGCATCGGCACATCGTTGGCCACCGCAGCCCAGCCCAGCGCCGGCGGCATCGCGCCAGACAGGCCGCCGATGACGATGTTTTGCGGCGTGGCCGGTTTCAATATCATCGTGTAAATGACCGCATAACCGACGAAAGTGACAAAGGTCAGCCACATCGTCAGCGGATTGACCATTTCGTGCAAGATCCACATGCCGGCGCCGCCGATGATCGCAGAAAACACCACCGTTTGCTTGACAGAAATATCGCCCATCGCCATCGGGCGGCGCGCGGTACGCGCCATGCGGGCATCGATCTCGCGTTCGGCCAGACAATTGACAGCGAAAGCAGCCCCCGCCAGCAACCAGATGCCGACCGTGGCTGCGATGACGGTGCGCCATGGCGGCAAGGCATCGGTTGCCATGAACATGCCGATGATGGCGCAAAATACCGCCAGTTGGGTCACGCGCGGCTTGGTCAAGGCCCAGTATTGGGCGATGCGCGGGGTTGGTTTGCGAGTAGCGGTATGGGTAGTCATGGATGATGCTTTACTGGCGGAGATGGCTGAGGTGCGCGTTCAGGGGCGGCGCTGCGCCTGGCGATGTCATGCTGGAACTTTACCTTGTAGTTTAGCATGGTCAATAGCAGCACCAGCAATGCGGCGCCGCCGTTATGCAGCACGGCGATCGCCAAAGGCCAGTTCAGGTAAATGGTGGCAATGCCGGTACACGCTTGCAATACCAGCACGGCGATGATGCCGCGCGCCAGTTTGCGCAACTCGGGATAACGCCACGCATGGCAAGCGGCGTAGCCGATCCCGGCAAACACCAGCAGCGCAAAGCTGCGGTGCACCACGTGGATCGCGGTCAACGCCGGAAACGGCAGATAGTGACCGGCCGCCGTCTTGCCGAGCGCGCGCCAGAGCGTGAAGCCATGCTCGAAATCCATTTCCGGCAACAGTTTTCCATGGCACAGAGGAAAATCGAGGCAAGCGAGCGTCGCATAATTGGTGCTGACCCAGCCGCCCAGCGCGATTTGCATGCCCAGCAAGAGCGCCGCCAGCAGCGCCAGCACGCGCATGCGGCGCAGCTGCGGCGCGGTGCCGCAGGCGCGCGTCAAGGGATGCAATACATTGTCCTGTTGTCCGCCCAGCCAGGTCAGCATCGCCAGCAGCCCCATGCCCAGCATCAGATGGATGGTGACGATCACCGGTTGCAGCTTCATCGTCACGGTCCAGGCTCCGAAGGCGCCCTGCAGACAGACGAAGAAGAACAGCGCCGTCGGCAACCACGGCGAAAATTCGGCAGAGCGGCTTTTCCACCACTGGCGCCAGGCTTGCCCCATCAAGGCCATGATCAAGACCCCGATCCCCATCGCCAGATAGCGGTGTGTCATCTCGATCCAGGCCTTGACCAGCGTCACCGGGCCGTGCGGCATCAGTGCTTCTGCAGCGCGGATCTGGTCATGCGCCTGGAACGGATTGGCCAGCCCGTAGCAGCCGGGCCAGTCCGGACAGCCGAGACCGGAGTCGGAAAGACGCGTGAAGGCGCCGAACAGGATCAAATCGAAGGTCAGGAACACGCCGACCCAGACCAGTTTGCGGTACTTGTTGGCGTCGGACGAGATCCAGACCATGGACAGCGGCAGCATCGCCGCCAGCAAGCCCATTGCGCCCAGCTGGGCCAGGGTGGCGATTGGCATGGTCGATCAGCCTATAGAGGATGCTTTGAGCAGCTTGCCCAGGTCTTTCTTGACCTTGGCCGGATCAGCATCCTTGGGGAAACGCATCATCAAATTGCCCAGCGGATCGATCAGATACATGTGCTGCGACGCGTCGCCACCGGCCTCCACCGGCAACCAGGCTTGCACTGCGGCCTTTGATACACGCAGCACTTGGGTACCTTCTTCCTCGCTCATCAGGTCGGTCGCCAGCGGCTGATCGTCGGTGACCAGCCAGACCCGCTCCACGCGCTCCATTTCCTTGCCTTGCATCAAACGCAGCTGACGCATCGCGAACAAGCGGTCTTTGCATTCTTGCTGACAATTCGACGGCCCGCTCAAGAGCATGATCCATTTGCCCTTGTACTCATCGAGACTGGACGGCTTGCCATCGATTGCAATGGCGTTCATCTGCGGAATCGGATGCTCGCGCGGGTCGATCAGCGCGCCGTAATTGGTGCGCCCGCCCGGCTTGATCACGTAATAAGTCAAATAAGAGAAAATCATCGGCGCCGCGCACACGGTCAATACCATGATCATCTTCCAGCGACCGTCGCGCTGCGTCGTTTTTTGCGCGGTTTTCTGCTGCGTTACATCTTGTTTATTTTGTTCCACGTCGAAATCCTGTCAATACAAAGAATAAGAAGGCCATCAACGCCAGCGCATACCACTGGAAAGCATAGCCGCGATGCTTGTCCACGCCGGTGTCGGGCGCCGGCCAATCGCGCACCAGTTGCTCATCAAGGCCGGTCTGCAAGATCACGAAGGGCTGCAACAACAAGCCGCTGGCAGAGGCCACTTGCCCGATCTCGGCATTTTGCACGATCGCCTGGCCGCGCAGCGGCGCTGGCGTGCCCAACTGCATGACCCGGCTGGTGTTCTCGCGCGCGATGCCCGTTATCGTCACCGTGCCAGGCGGTGTGGCGTACGGAGGCAATGCGTCGCGCTGAGCGGCATTCCTGGGCAGCCAGCCGCGCTCAACCAGCACATGCATGTTCGACCCATCGATCCGAAATGGCATCAGCAGATAAAACCCGGCGCGGCCCTGATGCGGCCGGTTCTCCAGATACAGCGCCCAGTCGGGCACGAACTGGCCCTTGACCGTGACGCGGCGAAATTCGACGTCGGCGGCAGACAACTGTCGCGGCCCCAGCACCAAGGGCGCTGCAGCATTACCGGTGCTCAGCATCGCCTGCAGCGCCACCTTTTGCGTGGCGCGGCGCTCCTGCCATAGTCCCAACGAGACCCCGAGCACCACCAGCAGCGCGGTCGCCACGAAAGGAATCCATTTAAAACGAAAGCGGATACGCATTACAATGACACCTTGTTTAAATTACCTGTGCACACCATGAAAATCATCGTCGCGATCGCCTTCATCCTGATTATCGGCAGCCTGGGATCAGCCTTGTTCTATCTGATGCGTGACAAAGGCCAGAGCAACCGCACCGTGCACGCTCTGGCGCTGCGGGTCGGGCTCTCCATCGTGCTGTTCGCGCTGATTCTGATCGCCTACAAGCTGGGCTGGATCGCACCGACCGGCATCCGCTGAAGTCTAGCACCGAACGCTCTCGCGCCGAACGCGCCAAAAAAACCAGGCCTTCATCAAAAAAAGCCGCACGCAGATGACCCGCGTGCGGCTTTTTAACGTGGTGACCGTACGCCTTGAGTCAGGCGCATGGAATTGTCACCCCGGATTATAGCCAATAAATGACGACGTACAGTCCGAGCCAGACGACATCGACAAAATGCCAGTACCAGGCAGCGCCTTCGAAGCCGAAGTGATTGTCCGCAGTGAAATGACCTTTCATCACCCGATAC
>CANFGA010000336.1 GCA_947446335.1 Oxalobacteraceae bacterium
AGGCATGTCGACCGCCCCGCATCAGCACAGGCTGGCGGTCGGCATCGATCTCGGTACCACCAATTCGCTGGTCGCAACAGTGCGCAGCAGCATCGCCGAGGTCATCAACGACGAAGAAGGGCGCTCCTTGCTGCCGTCCGTCGTGCGCTACTTGCCTAACGGCCATGCCAACATCGGCTACAAGGCCCAAGCGGCGCAGACACTCGATCCGAAGAACACGATCGTGTCGGTCAAGCGCTTCATGGGGCGCAGCTTGCACGACATCGCCCACGCCGAGAACTTGCCCTATGATTTTCTCGATGCTGGTAGCGAAGGCGGTCGCGGCATGGTGCAATTGAAAACCGTCGCTGGCGTGAAGAGCCCGGTTGAAATCTCGGCCGAAATCCTGGCCACGCTGCGCCAGCGCGCCGAAGATGCGCTCGGCGACGAACTGGTTGGCGCCGTCATCACGGTGCCCGCCTATTTCGACGATGCGCAGCGCCAGGCGACCAAGGATGCGGCCCAGTTGGCTGGCCTGAATGTGCTGCGCCTGCTCAGCGAACCCACTGCAGCGGCGATCGCTTACGGTCTCGACAACGGCTCCGAAGGCACTTATGCCGTCTACGATCTGGGCGGCGGCACCTTCGATATTTCGATTCTGAAACTCACACGCGGCGTGTTCGAAGTGCTGGCCACCGGCGGCAATTCGGCGCTGGGCGGCGACGATTTCGATCACCGTCTGTTTTGCTGGATCATCGAGCAAGCCAAGCTGGCGCCGTTGTCCGACCAGGACACCGCGATTCTGATGGTGAAGGCACGCGAAATCAAGGAATTGTTGTCGACCAAGGCTGAAACCAGCATCGACGCGATCCTCAATTCGGGCGAGGAAGTGCATTTGCACATCAGCGCGGCCAAGATGGTCGAATTGACGCAGCATCTGGTGGCCAAGACCATCACCTCGATCAAGAAGGCGCTGCGCGACGCCAGCCTCGATGCTGACGATATCGATGGCGTGGTCATGGTCGGCGGCGCGACGCGGATGCCGCAAGTGCAGCGCGCCGTCAGCGAATTTTTCCACACCACGCCGCTAGCCAACATCGATCCCGACAAGGTGGTCGCACTGGGCGCCGCGATCCAGGCCAATTTGCTGGCTGGCAATCGCGCCGCCGGCGACGACTGGCTGTTGCTGGACGTGATCCCGTTATCCTTGGGCATCGAAACCATGGGCGGCTTGGTCGAAAAGATCATCCCCCGCAATTCGACGATCCCGTGCGCACGCGCGCAGGAATTCACGACCTTCAAGGATGGCCAGACCGCGCTGGCGGTGCACGTGCTGCAAGGCGAGCGCGAACTGGTCGCCGATTGCCGCTCGCTGGCCCGTTTCGAGTTGCGCGGCATTCCGCCGATGGCCGCTGGCGCGGCGCGCATCCGCATCACCTATCAGGTCGATGCCGATGGCTTGCTGTCGGTCTCGGCGCGCGAACTGCGCTCCAATGTCGAGGCCTCGATCAGCGTCAAGCCAGCCTATGGCCTGGCCGACGATGCGATCGCGCGCATGTTGCAAGATTCTTATGCCTCGGCCGATGTCGACATGGTCGCGCGCGCGCTGCGCGAAGAGCAGGTCGAGGCCGAACGCATGTTGCTGGCCACCCAATCGGCGCTGGACCAGGATGGCAGCTTGCTGTCGGACGCAGAACGCGCCGCGCTCGACCTGTTGCTGCAACAGGTGCGCCATGCCCATGCGCAGTCTGGCACTGGCGAACTTGATCACCATGGCTTGAAGCTGGTAGTTGAAGCGCTCGGGCTCGGCACCGAGGAATTTGCCGCACGCCGGATGGATCGCAGCGTGCGCAGCGCACTGGCCGGCAAGACGCTCGATCAAGTCATCTAGGCGCGTAATCGACGCATCCCCCCACATACTTTATAGAATTCACCATGCCCCAAATCGTCTTCCTGCCTCACCCGAAACTGTGCCCTGAAGGGGCTGTCATCGATGCACCAGCCGGCAAGTCGCTGTGCGACATCATGCTGGAAAACCACATCGATATCGAGCACGCTTGCGAGAAATCGTGCGCCTGCACCACATGCCACGTGCTGGTGCGCGAAGGCTTTGCTTCGCTCTCCGAAGCTGGGGATACCGAAGAAGACTTGCTCGACATGGCCTGGGGCCTGGAAGCGGTCTCGCGCCTGTCGTGCCAGGCCATCGTCGGCGATGTCGATCTGGTGGTCGAGATTCCAAAATACACGATCAATCAAGTCAGCGAAGGTAGTCACTGATGAACCCGACCACGCCCGGCGGCATGAAATGGACTGATGTCAGCGCCATCGCCGAAGCCTTGTACGATGCCCATCCGGAGATCGATCCGTTGACGATCCGCTTCGTCGATTTGCACAACTGGATCATCACGTTGGCCGATTTCAACGACGATCACGGTCGCGGTGGCGAAAAAGTGCTGGAAGCGATACAGATGGCGTGGATCGATGAAGCGCGCTGAACGCGCGCCGAAGGCGGCACCGCTGTTGGCCACGACCCTCGAACAGCATCCCGACATCCGGCCCGGCCAGTCGATCGCGCTGCTGCAGGAATTGCATATCCTGACGCGCGAAGGCAAGATGAACCAGGACAGCCGGCGCAAGCTCAAGCAAGTCTATCATCTGGTGCAATTCATCGAGCCGCTGCTGAAACAGGTGTTGCAAGACCATCCGGGCATCTCGCTGGTCGACCACGGCGCCGGCAAGTCGTACCTGGGCTTCATCCTGTACGACCTGTTTTTCAAGGGCTTGCAGGATGGTTCTCACATCTATGGCATCGAAACACGCGATGAACTGGTGCAGAAATCGCAGCAACTGGCGACCCAGTTCGACTTCCCCGGGATGTCATTTCTGAACCTGTCGGTGGCCGCATCGACCGAGTCCAGCTTGTTGCCACCGCAAATCGACGTGGTCACGGCATTGCATGCCTGTAATACCGCGACCGACGATGCAATCGATTTTGCATTGAAAAAACATGCCCGCTTCATCGTTCTGGTGCCTTGCTGCCAGGCCGAAGTCGCTTCGGTGCTGACCAAGAACAAGGGACGTGTCTTGAAAGACAGTTCCGTGGCCGGCAATGCGCTGGTCGAATTGTGGCGTCATCCGCTGCATACGCGCGAATTCGGTAGCCAGATCACCAATGTGCTGCGCTGTTTGCAATTGGAGGCGCACGGTTATCAAGTGAGCGTGACCGAACTGGTCGGCTGGGAGCATTCGATGAAAAATGAATTGATCATCGCCACTTACAAGGATCTGCCGCGCCAGCGCCCTAGCCAGCGCTTGCAGGAACTGCTGCAAACGCTGGGTCTGGAAGAGATGGGGCAGCGCTTCTTCAGCGAGCAGCTCAGCGCCAGTGAAAGCGGGGCAGCAGCATGACGACGGGCAACGCCACCGAGCGTCTGGCCAAGCGACTGGCGGACCAACTGCCTTGTTCGCGCCGCGAAGCCGAACTATACATACAGGGCGCCTGGGTCACGGTCGATGGCGAGCTGGTCGAAGAGGCGGGTGCGCGCGTTGGCCCCGAGCAATCGATCGCTTTGTTGCCGAACGCCACGTTGCACGAGATCCCTCCGGTGACGCTGTTGTTGCACAAGCCGGTTGGCTACAGCGGCGAGTCCGATGGCGTGGGCAAGCCGGCGCTCGTTTGCATCACGCCGGAAACGCGGATGGAGCAGCACGATATCCAGGAAAGCAGTGCGCAGCGCTTCTTGAAGCACCATTTGTCGAGTTTGACGCTGACCAATGCGCTCGACCTGGATGCGAGCGGCTTGCTGGTCTACACTCAGGACTTTCGGGTCGCGCGCAAATTGATCGACGAGCAAGCTAGGGTCGAGCAGGAATTCATCGTCGAAGTCGCCGGTGCGATTGCGCCGGGCGGTCTGGCGCTGCTGAACCATGGCTTGCCCTTCAATGGCAAGCCGCTGGCGCCGATCAAGGCCAGTTGGCAAAATGAAACCCGGTTGCGCATGGCGATCAAGGGCGTGCAAGCGGGCCAGATTGCGCACATGTGCAAGATGGTCGGCTTGACCGTGGTTTCGATGAAGCGCTTGCGCATCGGGCGCATTTCGATGGCTGCACTGCCGGTGGGGCAGTGGCGCTATCTGCAAGGCTACGAGCGCTTCTAGCCGTCTATTTGGCTGCCGGGTGGTTCTTGGGCAGCTCGATCAAGCGGGTGCCGAGCAACTTGTCGTGCAGCGGTGGCGGTCCTTGCCGAGCAGCGCCGTCGCTGCCCGCTACTTGACTGCTGGCTGATTCTTCGCTAGTTCGATCAAGCGGGTGCCGAGCAACTTGTCGTGCAGCAGTGGCGGTCCTTGTCGAGCAGCGCCGTCGCTGCCCGCTACTTGACTGCTGGCTGATTCTTCGCTAGTTCGATCAAGCGGGTGCCGAGCAACTTGTCGTGCAGCAGTGGCGGTCCTTGTCGAGCA
>CANFGA010000337.1 GCA_947446335.1 Oxalobacteraceae bacterium
ATCCTGACCGGTGCGGCCCTGATCCGCGAGCGCGAACACGGCACCATCGAGCATTTGCTGGTGATGCCGGTGACGCCGACCGAGATCATGCTGGCCAAGATCTGGTCCATGGGCCTGGTGGTGCTGGCGGCGGCGACACTGTCGCTGATCTTCATCGTGCGCGGCGCCTTGCAAGTGCCGATCGAAGGCTCGGTTGCGCTGTTCCTGGCCGGCGCCGCGCTGCATCTGTTCGCGACCACGTCGATGGGCATCCTGATGGCGACGCTGGCACGCAGCATGCCGCAGTTCGGCATGCTGCTGATCCTGGTGTTGCTGCCGCTGCAAATGCTGTCGGGCGGCACCACGCCGCGCGAAAGCATGCCGCAACTGGTGCAACACATCATGTTGTTTGCGCCTACTACCCACTTTGTCGAACTGGGCCAGGCGATCCTGTATCGCGGCGCCGGGATTGCAGTGGTCTGGAAACCGTTCCTGGCCCTGCTGGCGATCGGCAGCGCGCTGTTTTTCATGTCGCTGGCGCGCTTTCGCAAGACCATCAGCCAGATGGCGTGAAGGACAGCGCTGGTCGGATTGTGGACCCGGTCAGCACTGGCCGGAAGACTGCGCAGCGTTGATTTTCGCCGGTGTTGTGCACACTATCAATATTTCTGCTAATAAACTTATATCCGTCGTCACCCAGCGTGTAACATGGGCACCGCGATCGAATAACGCATCTTGTGTTCGAATCTCTCAACGATTCAATATTACATAAAAGAAAACATGAACACTCTCTTGAGCCGGCTGTTGCTTTGGCAGAAATTTGCGTTGCTGGCGCTGTGCGGCGTCGTCCTGGCAGCGGCCCCGCTTGCGCTATTTGTCATCGAGTCGAACAAGGGCATCGACGCTTCCAAACTGGCAGTGCGCGGCATTACACCGATACAAGCGTTGCTGAAAACCGTGACCTTGACCCAGCAGCATCGCGGCCTGTCGGCGATGGCATTGTCCGGCAACGATGCAGCCCAAGGCGCGCGCGCAGCCAAGCAAGACCAGGTGGCTGCCGCCTTCGCTGCGATGGATGGCCTGGCCGCGCAGGTTGGCGATGCTGCCATTGCAACGCAGTGGCAACAAGCCAAGGGTGAATGGCTGGCCGTCTCTGGCAAGGTCGCGCAGCGCTCGATTTCGGCCCAAGACAGCATCCGCTTGCACACCGATTTGATCGCCGATTTGCTGAAGATGAATGCGATGCTGGTCGATCGCTTCGGCCTGTCGACCAATGCCCAATTCGATACCCGCTACCTGATCGAAGCGGCGCTGCTCGAATCGCCCCGGCTGATCGAAGCGCTGGGCCGCATGCGCGCCAAGGGTGCCGGGTTGCTGGCCGCCGGCAGCGCGACGCTGGAAGACCGTCTGGTGCTGCGTGCGATGATGGGCAAAGTCACCGATTTGCATGGCAGCGTGAGTGCAGCGCTGGACAAGGCGATGGCCGCCAATCCGCAATTCAAGCGCATCCTGGCCGATCAGGCGCAAGGCACGCTCGAGGTTGGCCGCAAGGCACTCGAACTGATGCAAGCCCAGATCGTCAACCAGGAACAATTGACCTTTCCTGCGGCCGATTATTTTGCCCAATTCACTGCCGCCATCGATGCCCAGATCAAGCTGGACGATGTCGCGCTGGACCAGTTGAAGCAGGTGCTCGATGCGCGCGCCAGCGCCTTGATGGCGACCACGCTGACCTTGATCGGAGGCATCGTCTTGCTGCTGTTGCTGACGATGTTGTTCATTTACTTCGTCAGCCATTCGGTGACCGTACCGCTGCGCAAGTCGATCGATATCGCGCGCCAGATTGCATTGGGCGACCTGGCAGTGGAGATCGATGCCGGATCAAAAAATGAAACCGGACAATTGCTGGAAGCGCTGAAAGACATGCGCGACAGCCTGGTGGGTATCGTCGGCGAAGTACGCTCCAGCACCGATACCATCGCCACCGCCTCGGGCCAGATCGCGTCCGGCAACCTCGACCTGTCTTCGCGCACCGAAGCGCAAGCGAGCGCGCTCGAAGAAACGGCATCGTCGATGGAAGAAATGACCGGCACCGTCAAGCAAAATGCCGACAATGCACGCCAGGCCCAGCAGTTGTCGCTGGCGGCGGCCCAGATCGCGATCAAGGGCGGCAGCGTGGTCTCGCAAGTGGTCGAGACGATGGGCGACATCAATGTCTCATCGAAAAAGATCGCCGACATCATCGGCGTCATCGATGGCATTGCCTTTCAAACCAATATCCTGGCATTGAATGCCGCCGTCGAAGCGGCCAGGGCTGGCGAGCAAGGGCGCGGCTTTGCCGTCGTGGCCACCGAAGTGCGCAATCTGGCGCAGCGCTCGGCGGCCGCCGCCAAGGAAATCAAGGGGCTGATCGATGATTCGGTCTCCAAAGTCGACCTCGGCGCCAAGCTTGTCGATCAGGCCGGCGCCACGATGACCGAGGTGGTGGCCAGCGTCAAGCAAGTGACCGACATCATCGCTGAAATCACCGCCGCCAGCGTCGAGCAGACCTCGGGCATCGATCAAATCAATCAAGCCATCATGCAAATGGATGATGCTACCCAGCAAAATGCCGCGCTGGTCGAAGAAGCGGCTGCCGCCGCGCAAAGCTTGCAAGAGCAGGCGCAGATGCTGTCGCAGGCGGTTGGCGTCTTCAAGCTGGCACCAGAGCATGCCTTGAACGCAGTGCGCGTTGCAGCGCCACAGTCTGCCGCAGTGCAGCCGCAGCGCAGTGTGCGCCCGGTGCAAAAGGCGGTCCAATCCAGGCCGATGGCGCCGGCCAAGCCCAGCGTTTCTTCGACCGACTGGGAAGAGTTTTAAGTTCGGGGCTTGAACTTCGGTTTTCCCTGCCCGACGTCGAATTTGGCGCAATCAAGCTATGATTGCGCCTGGAAATCATATTAGGCAGGGCAATCATGGCAACAAGCAACATGACAAAGGCCGACGCGGAAACTGGCGCGTCGGTCGTCTCGATCTCGCAATTGACGAAGACCTATGCATCGGGTTTTTCGGCCTTGAAGAGCATCGATCTGGACATCAAAAAAGGCGAAATTTTCGCGCTGCTCGGTCCGAACGGGGCCGGCAAGACGACCCTGATCAGCATCATCTGCGGCATCGTCGCACCGACCTCGGGCACGGTGATCGTCGCCGGGCACGACATCATGGTCGATTATCGTGCCACGCGCAGCAAGATTGGCCTGGTGCCGCAGGAATTGACCACCGACGCGTTCGAAACGGTGCTGGCCACCGTCACCTTCAGCCGCCGCCTGTTCGGCCACCCGGCCAATCCACAGTACATCGAAAAGCTGTTGCGCGACCTGTCGCTGTGGGACAAGCGCAACACCAGGATCAAGGAGTTATCTGGCGGCATGAAGCGGCGCGTGATGATCGCCAAGGCCTTGTCGCACGAGCCTGAGATCCTGTTTCTCGATGAGCCCACCGCCGGCGTCGACGTCGAACTGCGGCGCGACATGTGGCTGGTGGTGCGCGAACTGCAGGTGAGCGGCGTGACGATCATCCTGACCACCCACTATATCGACGAAGCCGAGGAAATGGCCGACCGCATCGGCGTCATCAGCCACGGCGAAATCATGCTGGTCGAGGAAAAAGCGGTGTTGATGAAGAAGATGGGCAGGAAACAATTGACGCTGAACCTGGCGCGCCCGATGGCGGTGCTGCCGCCGGAACTGGGCGAATGGAACCTGAAGCTGAACCAGAAAGGCAATGAATTGGAATACAGTTTTGATACCAAGGCCGAACAGACCGGCATCCCCTCGCTGCTGTCGCGGATGAGCGAACTGGGCATCGAGTTCAACGACTTGAACACCCGCTCGAGCTCGCTGGAAGACATCTTTGTCAGCCTGGTCAGCGACCGCAAGGGAGCCGGGCAATGAGCGCCCGATCGAGCACCCGATTCAATGGCCACGGCGTCTGGGCCATCTACCGCTTCGAAATGGCGCGCGCTTTGCGCACGCTGTGGCAAAGCATCGTTACGCCGGTGATCACCACCTCGCTGTACTTTGTCGTGTTCGGCGCGGCGATCGGTTCGCGCATGACCGAAGTGAACGGCATTTCCTATGGCGCCTTCATTGTGCCCGGCTTGATCATGTTGTCGCTGTTTACGCAAAGCGTTTTCAACGCCTCGTTCGGCATCTTTTTTCCGAAATACACCGGCACGATCTATGAATTGCTGTCGGCGCCGATCTCGGCCTTCGAGATCGTGCTCGCTTATGTCGGCGCTGCGGCGACCAAGTCGATCGTGCTTGGCCTGATCATTCTGGGCACGGCCAGCCTGTTCGTGCCGATCCAGATACTGCATCCGTGGTGGATGATCGCCTTCCTGGTGCTGACCGCGATCACCTTCAGCATGTTCGGCTTTATCATCGGCATCTGGTCCAAGGGCTTCGAGGAACTGCA
>CANFGA010000338.1 GCA_947446335.1 Oxalobacteraceae bacterium
CGGCGATCGCGAAAGCCGATCTGGTGATCTTCTCGGAAATGGCCATCACCGGCTATTCGCCCGAAGACTCGATGCTTAACAGAACATTTTAAGACAGCGCCATGCGCGCCGTCGAGCAATGCGCTGCGTTGATAAAAAACGGCCCCGCCATCTTGCTCGGTTCATTGTGGCGTGACGGGGATGGTCTGCATAACGCGGCTTTCCTGATTGAGAACGGCCAAGTCATCCGGCGCCAGTACAAGCATCATCTGCCCAATTACGGCGTATTCGATGAACGACGCTACTTTGCCGCCGGCCCGATGCCGGCTCCGGTTCAGTGGCGAGGGATCAAACTCGGTTTGCTCATTTGCGAAGACCTGTGGTTTTTCGATGTCGCGGCCGCTCTGGCGCAAGGCGGCGCCGAACTGCTCATCGCAATCAACGCGTCGCCCTTTGAAACGGGCAAGGCGCGTGCGCGGGAACAAGTTGCAGCATGGCGCAGCGCATTTTCACGAAGGCGCCGTCGGCTGAACTCTATCCGGGCCAGACCGACCAGGACACGTTGCCGCCCTATCCTGAACTCGATGCCATATTGCGCCAACTGGTCGAGCAACGGCGCGACATCGACGAGGTAGTGGTGCAAGGTCATGCGCGGGAAACGGTCGAGCAAGTGAGCGCGATGCTGTATGTGGCGCAGTACAAGCGCCACCAGGCCCCGCCAGGCGTGAAGGTTGGCACTATGTCATTCCAGCGCGATTGGCGCTACCCTATCACCAATGGCTGGCATGTGATGCAACACAATCACATTGCCACTCGGTTGGCCGATGCTGCGGAGCACGACCAGCAATCTTGAGCCAAGGTAAATAGTATGGGAACGATCCTGCGCCAACGGCGCTAGTGCAACTTGCTGATATTGAGAAATTCACCAGCCGACTGCCGAGCATATTCCCGCGGCATCTCAAGGCGCAGCGGTGCGAAACAAGATGACGTGACCCAGCACGGCGCCGATGCCCAGGAAGGGAATCGAATAGACATGGAACACCAGCCATGCCCGGCGATCACTGCTCATGCGCAGCGCGATCAGATTGGCCAGCGAACCGACCATGAAACCGAAACCGCCGACATTGACGCCATAGGCGATCGCGCGCCAGTTGTTCGAGTATTCGGCCAGCGCGATCGCCGCCGGCACGTTGCTCACGATCTGCGATGCTGCAACGCTGGTCAAATACAGATTGCGGGCTTGCTCCAACCCCAATCCCTGCATCGCATTGCGCGCGATATCCAGACCGGCGAGCAGGCGCAAGTCGATGAACATCAGGACAAACACCAGCAACAAGCCCCAATCGAGGCTGGCCAGCACCCGCGCGCGCGCGGCCAGAAAAATCAGCAAGACCGCCAGCACCGCCCATCCCTGGTAACGCAGGTCAGTCGCCACCAGGAACGGCAGATACAGCGCCAGCGACAGCCACAGCAGAGGCCGATCGAGTTCCACCGGCGAATGTTTTTCTTCAGCCTGGCGCTGTATCGGCCGGCTGCCGAAGGCGCATGCGGTCACCGCCAGCAACACGGCCATCAGCAGCGCCACCAGAGGCAGCATCTGCACCACGAATTGGCCAAACGAGACCTGCGACAACTGCCACAGGAACAGGTTTTGCGGATTGCCGATCGGCGTCAGGGCCGAACCGGCGTTCACCGCCAGCGCCTCGAACACGATCAGCTTGGTCGACTGCATGTTGGTGATGCGGCAGATGCCCAATGTCAGCGGCACCACGACGAACAGCGCCACGTCGTTGGTCAGCACGGTCGACAACAGGGCCGCGGCCAGCACCAGCCACAATGCGGCGGCGCGCTCGGTTGCCATCACGCCGATCAGGCGCTGTCCCAGCCAGCGCATCGCGCCGCTCAGCTCCAGGCCCTTGGTCAAAATCAGCAAGCCAGTGAGCGCGGCGATCGTGGACCAGTCGACCAGCGCCGGATAGTTCGCGATCCGGCTTGGGTCAGCAACGCTGAACAGGATCAATGCCGCGAACAGGATCAGGAAAAAGGTATCCGCACGCAGATTGCGCAGCAGCGCCAGCACAGGATGGACTGCGCTCATGGCGACGGTTGCCACGCGAGGACGCTCTGCACGCCGGCGCAATCGCCACGCGCAGCCGCCGTTGTCAATGTGGCGCTTTGCGCCGGGGAAGTGAAAGGCTCGATGATGAATCCAGAAAAAATGGAAGAAAGATGACGGTGCGCGCGGATTATATTTCTTTTTTATAATTTCCCATCATGCCCGCAGATGAACATGACGCATGACGATCGATGGCGATCGATGGTTTCCTGCGAAACAGGCTCGCCTTGCAAGAAGAGGCCTTCGTCGATATTCAAGCAAGATACATTTTGTAATATTACTTACCGGAATGCTCTGGGTCCGGATCATTTTTCGATGTTTAATAGGGCCATAGCGTCAGACAACAGATAACTTTCAGTTTCACCATCAGATCAGGAGTCAATATGAATAACAAAGCAATGCTCTCAGCCTTGATGGCCGCTTGCCTCACCTTGAGCACTTCCGCCTTCGCACAAAATGATCATCGTGGCAACGATCGCCACGATCGCAATGAACAAGCCCGGCATGGACAAGATCACAGGGGCGACAGGAATCGCGGCGCCGGCCCGAGACATGACATGCACAGGGGCGGACGTCTTTCCAATGACTATCGCGGCAACAGATATGTCGTCAATGACTGGCGCGGCCGTCACCTGAGCGCACCTCCGCGCGGCTCGCACTGGGTTCAGACCGGCGGCGACTATGTTCTGGTCGCCATCGCCAGCGGCATCATCGCCCAGGTATTGCTCAACAATTAAAAATCAACATTGACCGGAGCACATGCCGGCCAGCCGCAGTAAACTGCTGATACTCGTTGGCACGGAATCGGCAAGATTCAAAGCAGTCAGGTAGCGTGGGGGAATTCAAACGATGGCCGCAATCCATTTTTCTGTGGCCGATCTTCAGAAACAGCGTAGCGCAACCGATAAACTGGACAACCATCATTGTGATGGCGACATCCGCAGTCGATGGTGCATGGCTTGCGGGTGGCCCGATCCAACCATCTATCGTTTCTGAAAGGAATCATCATGGCCATCAGCCCGGTCGCCTCCAGTGGCGCCACCTCCAACGCGCAATCGCTTGCCATCATCGCCCAAGCCAAAGCCAAAGCCAAGGCCACCAACCAGCAGGCCCTGGTCGATGCACAAAACCAGAGCCAGGACAAGGATCCGATCTCGCAGGCCCCGACCAGCAAAGCGTCCATCAACAGCAATGGCCAAGCCATCGGCACCACGATCAACGTCACTGCCTGAATAGCTCCATGTGTTGCTGGCCTGGCCCCGGCAGCAGCGCTGCCGGGCTTGCACGCTGCTCCAGCCTTGGCATCACCAATTGCGTCAGCAACTCTTCAGCTGCAGTTGATCTCGAGCAAACCAATCAGTTTTGCCGTATATTCTTGCCTAAGCAAATAATTCGCGGCCATCGATGACATCACCTGCCCCTCTGTTTTTGGCTGAGAAGCATCGCATTGACGATAGTGCGGGCCTGCTCTCGGCCCTTGCGCGCGCCATGCAAGTCCAGACGAACGCGATCCCGAGCGCGCAACTTTCGCCTTCAAGCACCTCGCAACGCTACCATCTGGCGCAGCCACCTCGACCTAAAAAATTGCCTGGGCAATCATCATGACCATGGTTTTCATGCCGGTCTCCTCATTATTGCGCCAGCCGCTGATGGCTGCCGCCGTTGCCCTGGTACTTTCGGGCTGCGCCAGTTTCGATGGCATCGACAGCCATGCGCAGCGCCAAAGCCCCGCCGATCTCGACAACAGATTGACGCTGCCCGATCAGGGCGGCAATTGGCCGAGTATTCAATGGGCTGGCCAATTCGGCGGCCCGGCCCTGCAAGCACTGGTAGACGAAGCCCTCGCGGGCAACCCCGGCCTGGAAGTGGCGGCCGCGCGCGTGAATGCGGCGCGCGCAGTCGTCGATGCGGCCAGCGCCTCGGCCCGGCCCACGACCGACCTGGCGTTTTCGGCTACCCGCCAGCGCTACTCGGAAAATGGCATCCTTCCGCCACCGCTGGCCGGGGCTTATGAAACCGATGCCCAATTGGCGTTGAACTTTCGCCATGATTTTGACTTCTGGGGCAAGAACGGCGCGGCGCTGCGCAGCGCCCTGTCGCAACGCAAATTGTCGCAGGCCGAGCACTACCATGCGCGGCTGGTGCTGACCACTGCAATCGCACGCTCCTGGCTGCAACTGGCGCGCAGTTCTGCCCAGTTCGACCTGGTAACGCAGCAGTTGCAAGCCCGTGAGGCACTCGATCGCCTTACCCGCCAGCGGGTTGCCGCCGGACTCGACAACCAGAGCGAGAACCAGCTGGCCCTGCAGCAGTCAGCCTCGCTGCGCGCGGAACAGGC
>CANFGA010000339.1 GCA_947446335.1 Oxalobacteraceae bacterium
ATGAAGCCTGCGCCCGGACCTGCGGCCGCAGCGCAGCCGGTTCAGCCGGCGAAAAATCCAGTGAACAGCAGCGCGCAAGTGATCCGGATCGGCCAGGTCTTGCTGAGAAATGGCAACATCAATTTCACCGACAACTTCGTGCAGCCCAATTACACCGCCAACATGACCGGCATGAGCGGCAGCGTGGGCGCGGTGGCATCGGACCGGCCGGCGCCGGCCCCGATCGACTTGAAAGGCAAGATCGATGACGATGCACCGGTCGCGATTTCGGGCTCGCTCAATGTGCTGTTCCAGCCGATGTTTCTCGACATCAAGGCCAGCGCCAGCGATGTCGAGTTGCCGCGGCTGACGCCATACGCAGCCAAGTATGCCGGCTATGACATCGTCAAGGGCAAGCTGTCGATGGATGCGAATTACAAGATCGAAGACCAATTGCTGACGGCGCAAAACCGGGTGCGCATCGACCAGTTGACCTTCGGCGACCAGATCGACAGCCCGAGTGCGACCAAGTTGCCGGTGCGCCTCGCGGTGGCATTGCTAAAGGATAGCAACGGTCAGATCGACATCGACTTGCCGATCTCCGGTTCGCTCGACGATCCGCAGTTCTCGGTCGGGGGCGTGTTGATGCGCGTTTTCGTGAACCTGATCTCGAAAGCGGTCACTTCGCCGTTCGCATTGCTCGCTTCAGCCTTCGGCGGCGGCGAAGAACTGGCCCACGCCGAATTCAATCCCGGTTCTGCACAGCTCACGCCAGCGACCCAAGCCCGGCTCGATACGCTGGCCAAGGCCTTGCTCGACAGGCCGGCGCTGAAACTCGACATCATCGGCCGGGTCGATCCGGTCAGCGACGATCCGGGGCTGCGCCGGCAAGCGCTCGAGCGCAAGCTGGCCCGGCTGGCGCGCGCCGCCGAGCGGCGCCGGGCGCGCAGCAACGATGGCGACGACGCCGACGATGATGCCGTCGGGACCGGGTTGACCGATGCAGACAAGGCCCGTTATCTGGAGCAAGTCTATAAAAATGAACAATTCGACAAGCCGCGCAATGCGATCGGCTTCGTCAAATCGTTGCCGGCAGCGCAGATGGAGCAATTGATTCTGGCCAATACGAAGGTCACGCCGGACGATTTGCGCGCCTTGGCCGACCAGCGCGCGCAGGCGGCGCGCAGCTATCTGGAAGACGAGGGCAAGATTTCACTGCAGCGCATTTTCCTGATCGCACCGCGGCTGAACCGCGATGGCATCAAGGACCAGGGCGCGCCGAACCGGGTCGATTTTGCGTTGAAATGAGCGCGCCGGCTTGGGTCGGTCAGGGCGATGAAAAAAACGTCGACGATTTTTTGATGCCTAGTCGCGCCGGCAAGTACATGCGGGCTTGAACAAATCAGTCGGCAATCTTGATGACGACCTTGCCGAACGGACCACGCGAGAGGTGCTCATAAGCCTGAATCGCTTCTTCGAACGCATAGATATGGTCGATGACAGGCTCGATTTTGTGCTGGTCAAGGAATGGATTCATCCGATCAAACGAACTGCGAGGAGCGACCGCGATGCCACGAATGGTCGTCTGGCGGAAGATCAGTGGCATCAGGTTGAGCGCCGTGGTTTGTCCGGTCAGAAAACCCACTTGCGCGATCACACCAGCGGCCTTGGTCGCAGCGATCGATTGGTTCAGGCCATTGCCGCCGGCCACGTCGATGGTAATGTCGACACCTTTTCCACCGGTCAACTCAAGCACTTTTTGTTCCCAGTTGGGGTGCGTCTTGTAATTGATGCCTTCGGTGACGCCCAATGCCTTGACCTTGGCCAGGTTGGCGTCGCTGCTGGAAGTGGCAATCACGCGTGCACCATGCGCCAATGCAATTTGAGCGGCAAAAATCGATACGCCACCAGTACCTTGCACCAGCACAGTTTGGCCCGGCTGCAAATGGCCGACATCCATCAGCGAATACCAGGCAGTCAACGCGGCGATCGGCAGTGTCGAAGCACCTGCGTCGCTCATGGATTGCGGTGCCTTGATGGCGCCATTTTCATGCAAAATCATGTATTCGGCCAGGCCACCGGGGAGTGGCGAACCCAGACAAAACTCTGGCTCATCCGGTGCCGGAGCACCGTCGAGCCAGTGCGAGTACAAATGTGAATTGACCCGGTCGCCAACCTTGAAGCGGGTAACCCCGGAGCCAACCGCTACCACCACGCCGACCGCATCGGAGACCGGAATCAACGGCTTCGGTACCTTGTGCGGTTCATAGATGCCGTCGACTATGGCCTTGTCGCGGAAATTGAGCGAGACCGCACTGACTTTTACCAGCAATTCGCCAGCTTGCGCTACCGGCATAGGCACATCTTCGAGATGCAAATTTTTCAAGCCAAAATCTTTTAACAGCCATGCTTTCATTTTTTTCTCCAGTTCGTGGGTGATAGGTAAAGCGTCGGGCGGTGCCGCCAGCCCTTCCAATGCTCGAAATAGTTTAATTGATTCCTTGGGTGATAGTTAGTAGGTAAAATGCTAGACACTCCATCCAAAAATTCTACAATAAGGCCATGCATGGAAGACCGCTTCGCAGGAATCAGAGAATTCGTCGCCACTGTCGACGGTGGCAGCTTTACCAACGCAGCCGTTGAACTCGGCGTCACCGGTTCGGCCGTTGGCAAAAGCATTTCCAAACTGGAGGCGAGACTGGGCGCGCAACTGCTGCACCGCACTACCCGCCGCATCGACCTCACTACCGAGGGCGAGGCGTATCTGGTCAGTTGCAGGCGTATTCTGGAAGAGCTGGACCAGTCCGAAGCGTATCTGGCAACTGGCCATCTGCATCCGATAGGCCGCTTGCGCATTGATTTGCCGACGACCTTCGGCAGGCGCCATATCTTGCCGTCTCTGCTGGCGCTCGGGCTGGAGCATCCTGGTTTGGATCTGTCGATCTCGCTGCGCGATCGCGCTGTCGACATGGTGAGCGAGGGAATCGACATCGCCGTGCGTATCGGTGCTCTTGGGGATCATGCTGATCTTGTGGCGCGCTGTCTTGGCGAGCAGTGGCTTGTTACCTGCGCTTCACCTGCCTACCTGCAACTGCACGGCACACCAGTCACGCGCCTCGATCTGGCCAGACACGATTGTCTGATCGGATGGCGACGCGGCAACCGACCCACTTGGCTATTCAAGAACGAGCAAGGCGAGACGACCCAGTATGAGGTCAAGGTTCGTCACGAATTGACCGATGGTGATGCGCTGCTGCATGCCTGTTTGATCGGGTGTGGCATAGCCCAAATTCCGACCTGGTTGGCAGGCGAAGCCTTGCGTACCGGAACGTTGCTGCCGGTACTGAGCGACATCGCGGGTGGTGCCATGCCTATTAACGTTATCTGGCAAAAAACCTGGCATATGCCACCCAAGGTCAGGATGACAGTGGATGAGTTGATACGCATTGCGGCGGCTGACAGCGCGATCTTTGGATAGCCTTGAACGACCGGGGCTCGATTACGCACGCAATGCAATCAGCGTGAACCCGGACCCTCGGACGGGCTCAAGCGCGTACTGGGAGCGAGCTCTTGGTCGACTCAGGTTGCAGCATTGCAATCGGCGCAAGCGCCATATAGCGTCAGTTCGTGGCGTTCGACGACGAAGCCTTGCGGCGCCATCTTTTTCAAATCGCCCGGGCAATCGTGGACATCGAATACGCGCTGGCAGTGCAAACATTGGAAGTGGTGGTGGTGATGGCTGGCCACAGTGATGGGCTCGTAGCGCGGGCTTTCGCCCGGCAACGTCACGATCTGCAAGCGGCCTTCCTGGGTCAGCGATTTCAAGTTCCGGTATACGGTCGCGATCCCCAGTTGCGCCACCTGCAAGCCGGCCGCTTCCAGGATTTCCTGCGGCGACAAGGGGCGCCTGGCCGATTCGATGACGGTCAGGATGGCTGTTTTTTGGCGGGTTGTGCGTTCCATGGGCGCCACGATACAGCAAAATTGAACCATCGATTTGTTTTTTAATGATAATGGGTTATCATTATCGCAGAATTGCACTTGGCCGCAGATTCCCGTCGCTCACTTGCGCCACCATTTTCGCCGCTGCTCGCGTCACAGAACCCATCAAGGAAAAACGTTCCATGCCTCAATTGATCCGCAAGTCCACTCCGATCACGCTCGCCTGCATGCTGGCATTGACGCTGCCTGCAGCGCATGCCCAGACTCAGCCGCAATCTGCACCGCAAGCTCAGCCGGCGCCCATGGCGGTGGTCACGATCTCGGCCAGCGGGCTGGGGCTGGGTCAGGGCGAGATGAGCACGCCGGTCACGGTGCTGGCGGGCGATGAATTGGTGCTGCGGCGCGAGGCGACGCTGGGCGAGACGCTCGCTGGCCAACCCGGCATTTCGGCCAGCCATTTCGGCGCCGGCGCCAGCCGCCCGGTGATTCGCGGGATGGATGGTCCGCGC
>CANFGA010000340.1 GCA_947446335.1 Oxalobacteraceae bacterium
GAATAGACATTGCCGGCCAGGCCGCGCGTGAGCGTGCGTTCGATGTGCAGTTCTTGCACCGCGCCTTGCAAAATCAGCGCAACCCGGGTTTCCTGCGGGGTGATATTGATCAGGATGTCTTCGTTCATCAGAGGTCCGGGCTGCCAGCCAATGCCAGCTAATGTGATTGGATAAGGGGGGGTATTACAAAGTGGATATGCCGGCCCGCCGCAGCAGTTGCGTCGTCTCGAACAGCGGCAAGCCCATGATGCCGGAATGGCTACCCTCGATGCGTTCGATGAAGCAGGCGGCGATGCCCTGGATGCCGTAGCCGCCGGCCTTGTCATACGGTTCTTGCGTCGCACAGTACGCGGCGATCATCTGCGGCGACAGTACGCCAAAGCTGACCTCGGATATTTGCAGAGCTGGTTCAAGCTGCTCGATCCGGTCGCCATGGCGCAGCGCAAGCGCGGTCAGCACATGGTGCTTGCGGCCCGACAGGCGCGCCAGCATGGCCGTCGCTTCAGCTGCGTCGGCTGGTTTGCCCAGGATCTCGCCATCGAGGATCACGCTGGTGTCGGCCGCCAGCACCGGGCGCGGCGCCAAGTTGCGCCATTGCATCGCCTGCCATGCAAAATCGGCCTTTTCCTGCGCCACGCGCGCCACGTAAGCGGGCGCCGCTTCGTCAGTGTGCACGATTTCGCTGACATCGATGGCGCGCGCACCATCGCTGCGCAACAGCAACAGATCGAAGCGCACGCCGATCTGGCGCAGCAGTTCGCCGCGGCGCGCACTCTTCGATGCCAGGTAAATGGAAGAAACGGAGGCCGTCATCAAAGTCAAACCCGGTGATAAGGGTGATTTTGCGTGATCGACCAGGCCCGATACAATTGCTCGGCCAGCAGCACGCGCACCATGCCGTGCGGCAAGGTCAAGCTTGAAATGCGGATCAAGCCTTCGGCGCGGGCCTTCAATTCAGGGTCGAGTCCATCGGCGCCGCCGATCAGGAAGGCCGTGTCGCGCCCATCTTGTTGCCACGCCATCAATTGCTGCGACAAGCCGACGCTGGTCAAGTCCTTGCCCCGTTCGTCGAGCGCGATGATGCGCACGCCCTTGGGCAGTGCCGCCTCAATGCGGCCGCGCTCAAGTTGCATCGCGGAAGCCGCAGTCTTGCTGCCATCGCGCTCGACCGGCTTGACTTCCTTGAGCACGATGCGCAGCTCGGGCGGCATGCGCTTGGCGTATTCGGTGAAGCCGGCCGCTATCCAGGCCGGCATCTTGTGCCCCACCGCAGCGATGATAAGCTGCATGGTGCTTTACTCTGCGACTTTTTTGATGCGCTTGATGACGATCTTGGCTGGCACCTTGTCGGCGGCAACTTTCTTCGCTTTGGCGACCGGAGCCGCTTTTTCCGCTGCCACTTTCGCTTCCTTCGGTTCTTTTGGAACCGCTGGAGCGCGTTTCTTCGGCAGTGCCTTCAGCGCCTTGACTGCCGCTGTTTCGCTCTTGGTTGCAGCGATCTTCACGGTCTTGCCGACTGCTTTCGAGCCGACAGCCTTCTTCGCCGCAGGCGCTTTCTTGGCTGCAGGCGCCTTGCGCTCGATCACTGGCTTGACTTCGACGGCGACTTGTTGTGCGGCCAGATGGCGTGCCACTTTGATCGGCGCTTCCATTGGCTCGGACGCGGTGCGCTTGGAAACGAGACGTTTGGCGGCGCCCAGCTTGACCGGCTTGTCGCCCCAGATTTCTTCCAGGCGGTAGTAGGCGCGGATAGGCGCTTGCATGATGTGAACGATCATGTCGCCCAAGTCGACCAGCACCCATTCGCCGGTGTCTTCGCCTTCGATGCCGATGATCTGGCCGCCGTTTTCCTTGACCTTGTCGCGCACCGAAGCGGCCAGCGCCTTGGTTTGACGGTTCGAGGTACCGGAGACGATCGCGATGCGATCGAACAGGCTGGTCAGGTGAGCGGTGTCGAACACGAGGATGTCCTGGCCCTTGACGTCTTCCAGAGCGTCAATCACGAGTGTTTGTAATTTTTTGATATCCATTTAGCTTTTGTAAAGATGATGTTGTTTAATGTAGTCTAGCACTACCTCGGGGATAAGCGCATTCGCCGTTTCGCCGCGTTGCAGTGCAGTGCGTATTTGGGTGGCTGAAATGTCCGCCGCAAAGTCCTTTGCCAGATAAATCAAACCGTGCGGCGTGTTGCGTAGTTGTTCCAGCGTACCCTGGCGCCGTGCGAATTCGGCGGCCACTTCCGGCGCAACCCTGGTCATGTCAAAACCGGGGCGGGCCGCCACGCAGATATGGGCGTAGTCAAACAATTGCTGCCACTGGTGCCAGCTGGCAAGGCGCTGCAACTGGTCGGCGCCGATCACGAAAACCAGCGACGTTTGTGCTCCGAATTGGCTGCGCAATTGGCGCAGCGTGTCGATCGTGTAAGTGGGCGCGGCGCGTTCGATTTCCTGCAAATCGAGCACGAACGGCACATCTTGTTCGGCAAAGGCGAGGCGCAGCATGGCGGCGCGCTGTTCGCCAGTGGCTTGCAGCTGATCCTTTTGCCACGGTGCGCCGGCCGGAATCACGCGCAACTGGTCCGCCTTCAACAGTTGGACAAAGTAGGTGCCCAGCGCAACATGACCACAGTGTACCGGATCGTAGCTGCCGCCCAGCAGCGCCACGCATTTTGTCACGCTTGCAGCCAATCGCGGTGCGGCAAAAAGTCCAGGGTCAGCCGCGCTTCCGGGCTGCCCGCTTCCGGGTGCCAGTCATAGCGCCACTTGACCAGCGGTGGCATCGACATCAGGATCGCCTCGGTGCGTCCGCCCGATTGCAGACCGAACAGCGTACCGCGGTCGTAGACCAGATTGAACTCGACATAGCGCCCGCGCCGGTAAGACTGGAAATCGCGTTCGCGCTCGCCATATTCCAGGTCCTTGCGCCGCGCCAGGATCGGCAAATACGCATTCACGAAGCTGTCGCCGACGCTGCGCATCATCGCAAAGCAATGCTCAAAACCGCCGTCGTTGACATCGTCGAAGAAGATGCCGCCGATCCCGCGTGCTTCGTGCCGGTGCTTCAGATAAAAATATTCGTCACACCACTGCTTGAACTTCGGGTACAGGCCGGCGCCGAACGGGTTCAAGGCATCGTGGCAGCTCTGGTGAAAATGGCGCGCATCGTCTTCATCGCCGTAGTACGGCGTCAAATCCATGCCGCCACCGAACCACCAGACCGGATCGCCATTGGCTGCCGTGGTCGTGAAAAAACGCACGTTCATGTGCACCGTGGGCGCGTGCGGATTGCGCGGATGCAGCACCAGCGAGACGCCCATCGCTTCCCATGGACGGCCGCCGAGTTCGGGCCGACCGGCCGCAGCCGACGGCGGCAAACTGGCCCCGGTCACATGCGAAAAGTTGACGCCGCCGCGCTCGAGCACATGGCCTTCCTCGATCACTCGCGAAATGCCGCCGCCGCCTTCGGGCCGTTCCCACGCGTCGAGCGCGAACGGCTTGCCGTCCAGCTTTTCGAGTGCTGCCACGATGGCACTTTGCAGACCGAGCAAATAAGCCTTGACGGCCGCAGGGGAGGGTGAGGACGTCATGGAAGAGGGGGCGTGGGCCGGAATAAAAATCGAGGGGGGATTGTACCCCGCCGCCGATTTTTATGATAGTACGCAGATAATCAGTGTTTCAAGCCGCGCCAGCCGATGTCGCTGCGGTATTGCGCGCCGTTGAAGCGGATATGCTCCAGCGTGTCATATGCTTTTTTCTGCGCCATCTTGACGCTGTCGCCCAGGCCGACCACGCACAGCACACGCCCGCCGTTGGTGAGCAGTTTGCCATCGGCTTCGACCGTGCCGGCGTGGAAGGTGACCGAGTCCGGCGTCTCTGCCGGGATGTCTTCGATCACGTCGCCCTTGACCGGGTGGTCGGGATAGCCGGCCGCCGCCATCACCACGCCAACTGCGGTGCGCCGGTCCCATTCCAGTTCGACCGCGTCCAGCGTGCCATCGACGGCATGCTCCATGACGCCGACCAGATCGGTTTTCAGGCGCGCCATGATGGGCTGGGTTTCCGGATCGCCCATGCGGCAATTGAATTCCAGCGTCTTCACATTGCCATGGTCGTCGATCATCAAGCCGGCGTACAGAAAGCCGGTAAACACGATGCCATCCTTGGCCATGCCGTGGATGGTCGGGTGGATGATCTCGCGCATCACGCGCGCATGCAGTTCCGGGGTCACGATGTGGGCCGGCGAATAGGCGCCCATGCCGCCGGTGTTCGGGCCTTCGTCGTGATCCTTGAGCCGCTTGTGATCCTGGCTGGTGGCCAGCGGCAGCACGTTCTTGCCGTCGCACATGACGATGAAGCTCGCTTCTTCGCCGGCCAGGAATTCTTCGATGACGATGCGCGCGCCGGCATCGCCGAATTGA
>CANFGA010000341.1 GCA_947446335.1 Oxalobacteraceae bacterium
CTTGGTGTTCAGCCCGCCGCGAGAGACGCCAATCGACTGGAGACCTCTTTTTTTTGGGCGCCAGAAGATGCCTGATGGGCTTTGCACGATGTCGAGTCGATCATAATTTCCTCCATGTCGGGCTTCTTGAGTACATTAAAAATGGCCTCGAAATGGCCCTTGTCGCACCAGTAGGCGAATCGTTGATAAACGTGATCCCAGTTACCGAAAAAAGCTGGCAGGTCACGCCAAGGCGACCCGGTCGTCCCGATCCAAAGGATCGCGTCGAGAAACAATCTGGCATCGCCACCCGGTCGGCCCTTGCGAGCAGGGATATGTGGCTCGACGAGCGCCCATTTTTCATCGGAGAAGGAGTGGCACGGCTTGTCCATATCATTGTATTGAAGTGTGTGTCATCGCCTATTGTGGGGCAGGTTTCACCATTTACATAAGTTTCACAACAGCCCCTAGTTCGGTTCATGACAGCACCGGCGACTTGCTGGCATGATCCATGTCAGGCCGCTTCCACGGATCGACATGGGTCATCAGGTTCAGCACCCGATGACGCTGCATCACGCGCGCCCTCGCTTCGACGGCAATGTCGTGGCCAGCCTCAACGCTGAGGGTTGCATCGACTTCGATGTGCGCATCGACAACGATCATATCGCCCATCTTGCGGGTGCGTACGTCGTGTACGCCGGACACGCCTGGGGTCCCGATCAACGTGGAGTGGATCGCTTCGACTTCCTGTTCGTTGACAGCACGGTCCATCAAATCGTGCAGCGCATCCCAGCCGAATTCCCAGCCCATCCTGGCCACCATGAAACCAACGATCAGCGCCGCGATCGGGTCGAGGATCGGATAGCCGGCCAGGTTTCCGATGATGCCGATGCCGACCACCAGCGACGATGCCGCATCCGAGCGCGCGTGCCACGCATTGGCTACCAGCATGCTCGATTTGATGCGCTTAGCGTTCGACAACATGTAGCGAAACAACGTTTCCTTCGCGACCAACGCGCCACCGGCCGCCCACAGCGCGATCACGTGGACCTGCGGCACCAACTCCGGATATTCTAATTTCAGCACGGCAGCCCACAGCATACCGGCGCCGACTGCCAGCAGCAGCAAACCTAGTACTAGAGACGCGGCAGTCTCGAAGCGCTGATGGCCATACGGGTGGTCCTGATCGGCATCTTTCTTGCTGTGGTGGCTGGCGAACAGCACGACGAAGTCTGCCACCAAATCGGACAGCGTATGAATGCCGTCAGCGATCAAGCCTTGTGACTTCGACAGTATGCCAATGCTGATCTGCAGTACTGTCAGCACCAAGTTGACGCAAACACTGACCCAGGTGCTACGTGAAGCGACTGCGGTGCGTTCTGCCGGGCTGTACTGCGTATCTTCGGGGTTGTCGATAAAGGAGGTCGGTATCATATTGAGGCGTCAATCGCAATAGTTAGATATCAAATAGATAAGTATACATGATTCCTGCAAGTATCATCGCATGATGTCTGCAGTTCACTGCGATGATCGTCCTGCTCATGCGTATTATCATTTTAGGTCTGCCATTGGTCTAAAGACTCACCCTAATCAACCGATGCATTGATCCATTTTTGCTGAGGGCCGCGCCCGGTCTATTTCAAGGTTACATCGTCTGCATGCTGGTAGCGTAGAAAACTAATTTCTCAGAATTTTCCGATACCGTTACTACTTACTGGATTGGCTCGCCAAAAACGCGATCAAGTCTATGCGCTCGGACTCGCTTTCCAAACCGTCATATTTCATCTTTCCACCAGGCAAAGATTTCTTCGGACTGGCCACATATTTTGCTAATGTGTCAGCATCCCATGTGAACTGGCTGGCACGCATCGCCTCCGAATAAATGAATCCTTCGCGCCGGGCGGCTTTGGCGCCAAAGACGTGGAAAAGAGACGGGCCTTTCTTGTCCTTGCCCTCCTTCAAGCTATGACATTCGGCGCAATGGGTGGCGAAGACGGCAGAGCCCTTGACCGCATCGCCTTGCGCGGCGATGGCGTGACCGGCCCATCCCGATACCAGCAAACCAAGCAAGCCCACAGCCGCGGTTAAAAAAATACGCGTCGTGTCAAACAGATTTTTTTTCATAATCAGAAACTGGTCCAGGCAAAAAGATAGAGCATGTTGTGATCCTTGGCAGAGGCTGTATCACCGGCAAATTTATTGTAAATCCAGTACTGCGCGCCCAAGCGGACGTTGGCCCATGCGAAAGGATCAGGGGCAACAGACTCTTCCTTGCCCCACGGAGTCCAGTCCAGTTGGACCAGATGGCCGCGGCTGTCAACCAGCGGATCGGATCCATGGGTGGAAAACAAGCCTGCACTGGCGCCCCAGGTCTGATTGAAGAAGTAGGATGCATTCATGCGCGACTCTTTCAAGCGCGTCACGTCTGAAGTCGCCCCGTCGGTCTTTTTCTCTGCGATGTAACTGCCATTGAAGGTAAAAATATGCTGCCGGATGCCCAGGAATTGATAGCCGCCATCGATGCCGACGTCGTTATATTTGTTGCGCGGAGCAGAGACAGTCCGGTCTGGCTCTAACGAGGCATTCCAACCGAAGACGCCAACATGGTAAGCCTGACTTTTTTTGTCTTGAAACCAGGCCAGGCGCCAGTAAGCATTGGGGCCGAGTCGTTGCTGGTCCTCGCCACCCAAGCCAAGTCGGCGCTGAAGCGCCGGCGGCATCGAGCGATATGAACCCAATTCAGCGTACACCGCCTTGTCGAACAAGGTGTAGGCAGAAGCGCCCATGACCCGGCCTTCGAGGCCACCGTTGATCAAGGTGGCATCGCCTTCGCCCACGCCAGCGGGAGATTTAACAAAAGGAAATTTCCAGATCGGCGTCGAATTGAACGGATCTTGCACACCCGGATTGTTATTAACGCTCAGCCCGACGATGGCATCTTTGCCTCCGACTTCAATCGCCCTCGCATAGCGGACATCGGCCTGATCGAGGCTGTTCGAATGGTCAACGCCATTGTGCGTTACCTGGACAAACGCCCCCATGTTCTCGGTGAGCCTGCCAGCGAGGAAAATAGACGCTTCATCCATCAACACATTGTTATTGGCATTGAGATGATCCGGCGCCGGATCCTGATCGGCTGCAGTGCGTGACTTGGACATCAAGATCATCGCCGACACTGGAATTTTTTGATCCTTACCATCGGTATCGGTGTAGCCGGTGAGTTTGAACATGACGCCGGCAGGCGTCAATTGGGGACCGAATCCGCCTACGTGACAAGCGGCACAATCCATCCCGGTTTGCCTGGCAAAACTGGGCAGCGCCTGCGCAGATGTTGCAAAAAAGGCGGCAAGCAGCATCGCCGTTCTTGCCATCCTCCATCGAGCGCTGCGCATTTTTTTTACTGATAGCATGTTGACTCCCAAAAATTGATGAAAATGGCTCATTGCTTGGAACGAGGCGAAACCAGCGGCAGCATCGAAGCGAGCACCCCATCGCGGCGCACCCAGTGATGCCACAAGGCGGCGAGGACGTGCAGCGATATCAGCCCGATCAGCAGCCAGGCACCCCATTCATGCCAATCTTGCAAGGAATCGGCCAGATCCGGATCGGCAGCAACCAACAAGGGAAGGGAAACAATGTTGAACAAAGATACGGCATGACCGCGTGCATTCGTCATCGCCCAACCCAGCAACGGCATCGCGAGCAACATCGCATACAAGGCCAGATGCGAAGCCGCACCGGCGAAGCGCAGCATGGTTGGCAGCACTTCACTGATTTGCTGGCGGCGATACGTCCAGCGCGCCATCAAGCGCAAGGCCCACAGCAGAAGCACCAGCAAGCCAAGCTGCCGATGCAGACCAATAATGTTTGCATTCAAGGCATCGTCATCGGAAATGTCGTGCAACCAGGCCAGGCCCAGCGCAAAAAAGATGGCCAGTACGGAAAGCCAATGTATTGTTCGTACGATTTTGGGCAGCAAGTTTGCTGCGGGTGATATTGAGATCAAGTGTTCTTCCCTGCGTGAAATTTGTGGGCATCCGTACCGCAGGCAATGCCGCCATGGATGGGCTGTGCCGCTTCTTCCAGCTGGAAAGAGCACAGCAATGCATTAGCCAGCGCGATGCAGACCTCAGCGTTTGATACGTTATTTAGCAAGAATGATGCCAGAAATTAATAGTAGTACAAGTCATTGATTTCAATGAAATTGTTCTATTTTCAATAGAGATAGCGCAAGGGATGGCGTGGCAGCACTGCAACTAATGTCGACCAATGTTGCAGAGCTTGTTGGTTGAAGATCAGCCCAGGTCATGCTCCGGGTGACTCTTTTTTAATTTGTACCATAGGCTTCTTTCGCTAATTTCAAGCAGCGCGGCCGCCTTCGCCTTGTTGCCATCCACCTGGGCCAGTGCAGCCTCGATCATGCTCGCTTC
>CANFGA010000342.1 GCA_947446335.1 Oxalobacteraceae bacterium
CGATTTTTCGAGCTGGCCGATGCGGCATCTTGCAATGGCATGCAACTTGCATGACTCCGGTTCGAATTGGCGCATCTGCGCGCCAACTGAAAGCGCCATGGAGGTATTGCCGATGAATGATCCCGCTCTGTCCTCGCCGCCGGGCCGCGCAGAGCCACGCCGGGCGCCCCCGCGGCTGCAATTGCTGGGCATTTCCAAGTTTTATCCATCGGTGGTGGCCAATGCCGACATCGACCTGACGGTGCTGCCGGGCGAAATTCATGCGGTGCTGGGCGAAAATGGCGCCGGCAAGAGCACTTTGATGAAAATCATCTATGGCGTCACGATGCCGGACGCCGGCGAGATCCTGTGGGAAGGCAAGCAAGTGACGATCCGATCGCCGTCGGATGCGCGCAAGCTCGGGATCGGCATGGTGTTCCAGCATTTCGCGCTGTTCGAAACGTTGACCGTGGCGGAAAACATTGCGCTGGTGCTCGATGAAAAAGTCGACCCGGACCAGTTGGCGCCGCGCATTCGCGCCATCTCCGAGCAATACGGGCTGCCGCTCGATCCGGATCGGCGCGTGCACAGCATGTCGGTCGGCGAGCGCCAGCGCGTCGAAATCGTGCGCTGCCTGCTGCAGTCGCCGCGCCTGTTGATCATGGACGAGCCAACGTCGGTGCTGACCCCGGATGCAGTGCAAAAACTGTTTGCCTCGCTGCGCCGACTCGCCCAGGAGGGTGTCAGCATTCTCTACATCAGCCACAAGCTCGATGAAATCCAGGCGCTGTGCGGCAAGGCGACGGTGCTGCGCGCCGGGCGCGTCTCCGGCACCGCCAATCCGGCAGAGGAGAGCGCGCGTTCGCTGGCCGAACTGATGATCGGGCGCGACTTGCCCAGCTGTCATTTGAACCCCGGCGCGCCGGGCGAGGTCTTGCTGGCGCTGGAGCAGTTGAGCGTCATCAGCAGCGATCCGTTCGGCACCGATCTGAAGAACATCAGCCTGGAAGTGCGCGCCGGCGAAATCGTCGGCCTGGCCGGCATTTCCGGCAATGGCCAGCAAGAGCTGTTGAAGGCGATTTCCGGCGAACGGGTTCAGCAGCAAGCGGGCGGACTGCGCCTGTGCGGCGTCGAGGCTGGCGCGCTGGGCGCCGCCGCGCGCCGCCAGCTCGGCTTGTGCTTCGTGCCGGAAGAGCGGCTCGGGCGCGGCGCGGTGCCGGACTTGTCGCTGGCCGACAATGCCTTGTTGACCGGCTATCTTCCGGCGGCCAACACCAAGATGGTGCGGCGCGGCTTGATCCAGCGCGGCGCGGTGCGCGCCTTTGCGCGCAAGGTGATCGAACGCTTCAACGTCAAGTGTGGCGGCGAGCAAGCGACAGCGACCAGCTTGTCTGGCGGTAATTTGCAGAAATTCATCGTCGGGCGCGAGATCGCGCTTAGCCCCAGGGTGATGGTGCTGGCGCAGCCGACCTGGGGCGTCGATATCGGTGCGGCGATGCTGCTGCGCCAGGCCATCATCGATTTGCGCGACCAGGGCGTGGCGGTGCTGGTGCTGTCCGAAGAACTCGACGAACTGTTCATGATGAGCGACCGGATCGCGGTGCTGGCCGCAGGCAAGCTCTCGCGCGCGGTGCCGGTGAAGGACACCAGCATCAACCAGATCGGGGTCTGGATGAGCGGCGACTTCGATCATCCCTTGCCAGCTGCTGTTTCTTCTCCTTCTTCCACTTCCACATCAGGAGACGCACCCCATGTCCCGTCTTGAATTGCGCCTTGAACCGTCGCGCGCGATGATGCTCGCTTCGCCGTTGATCGCCGCTTGCGCGATGCTGGTCACCGGCTCGATCCTGTTCTTTTTTCTGGGCCAGGAGCCGCTGCATGCGTTCTATGTCTATTTCATCAAGCCGGCCACGACCCTGTATGGCGTGGGCGAATTGCTGCTCAAGGCCACGCCGTTGATCCTGTGCGGGGTCGGCCTGGCGATCGGCTTTCGCGCCAACGTCGCCAACATCGGCGCCGATGGCCAGTTGACGATGGGCGCGATCGCCGCCAGTTGCGTCGCGCTCTATTTCGATGAGGTCGAGGCTGGCTGGCTGCTGCCCCTGATGATCGTCGCCGGCGCTCTGGGCGGCATGGCCTGGGCTGCGATCCCGGCGCTGCTGCGCACGCGCTTCAATGCCAGCGAAATCCTGGTCAGCCTGATGCTGGTGTATGTCGCCTATCTATATCTCAGCTATCTGGTGCACGGCCCGCTGCGCGACCCGGATGGTTACAATTTTCCGCAATCGAAGCTGTTCCAGGATGCCGCCTTGCTGCCGCTGCTGGTCGATGGCTTGCGCACCAATGGCGCTTTTTTGCTGTCGCTGGCGGCGGTGGCCGGGGCCTGGTTCTTTTGCACCCGCACCTTTGCCGGCTACCGGATGCAAGTTAGCGGCATGGCGCCGGCGGCGGCCGCCTATGCCGGCTTTTCCGAGCCGCGCAATGTCTGGCTGGCCTTCATGATCAGCGGCGCTCTGGCCGGCATCGCCGGCGTGGGCGAAGTGGCCGGGCCGATCGGCCAATTGCAGCCGTCGGTCTCGCCCGGTTATGGTTTTGCCGCCATCATCGTCGCCTACGTCGGGCGGCTGCATCCGGTGGGCGTGCTGCTGGCCTCGCTGCTGATGTCGCTGCTGTACATCGGCGGCGAAGCGGCTCAGATCGAATTGCAATTGCCATCGGCGATCACCGGCTTGTTCCAGGGCTTGCTGCTGTTCTATTTGCTGGCGGCCGACCTGTTCATCCATTACCGCTTCAAGCCGCGTCGGGCGCCGTCGCGTCGGGCGCCGGCATCTTCACCTGCAGCCGTGACAAGCGCAGAGAACGGAACCGCAGCATGAACAGCATCCTGTTGATCGCCTTTCTGGCCAGCACCGCGGGCGCTGCCACCCCGTTGATCCTGGCGGGGATGGGGGAACTCGTGGCCGAGCGCTCCGGCGTGCTCAACCTGGGCCTGGAAGGGATGATGCTGGTCGGCGCCGTGGTCGGTTTTTCAGTCACGCTGTACAGCGGTTCGATGAGCCTGGGTTTGTTGGCCGCGCTGCTGGCCGGCGCTGCGATGGCGTTGATCTTTGCCTTTCTGGTCTTGACCTTGCAAGCGAATCAGGTCGCCACCGGCCTGGCGCTGACGCTGTTCGGCATCGGCTTGTCGGCCTTTCTCGGGCGCGATCTGGTCGGGCAGACGGTGGCACCGATGCCGGACCTGTCGTTTCCAGTCCTGTCCGATTTGCCCTTGATCGGGCCGCTGCTGTTTCGCTTCGATGCGATGGTGTACGGCTCGGTGCTGCTGGTGCTTGTCGTCGGATGGATACTGGCGCGTACCCGGCTGGGCTTGATGATTCGCGCCGTCGGCGAGTCGCCGCACAGCGCCCATGCGGTCGGTTTTCATGTGATCGCACTGCGCTATTGGGCGGTGATGTTCGGCGGTGCGATGGCCGGGCTGGGCGGCGCCTACATGTCGCTGGCGCTGACGCCGATGTGGGTCGAGGGAATGACGGCAGGGCGCGGCTGGATCGCGCTGGCGCTGGTGGTGTTCGCGACCTGGAAGCCGCGCGGCGTCCTGCTGGGCGCTTATTTGTTCGGCGGCATCACGGTGCTGCAATTTCATGCCCAGGCGCTGGGACTGGCCGTGCCATCGCAATTTCTATCGATGCTGCCGTATCTGGCCACGATCGTGGTGCTGGTCTTGATCTGTCGCAATCCGCAAACGATCTTGCTGAACAAGCCGATGTCGCTCGGGATCAGCTTTCGCGCCAATTGATTCCAAGGTGCCAGGCTAGTGCGCCCCATCCGAACTTGGCGGACGCACTTGAAAATCACTGAGCGCGCCTGGCTCCCAGGATCACCAGCGCGATGCCACCCAGAATCGCCGCCGAGGTCAGCAGCAGGCGCGTCGTGAGCGCTTCGCCGAGAAAAGCGGTGCCACCCAATGCTGCCAGCACTGGCACACACAGCTGCACCGTCGCTGCATTGCTCGCTTTCAAGCCGCGCAAGGCGCTGTACCAGAGTGCGTAACCGAGGCCGGAAGTGAGCGCGCCGGAAGCGATCGCATAGAGCACGCCGGAACGCTCGAGTGTGGCCGAAGGCAACATGACAATACTCAGAATGGCGGCGAACGGCAGCGCGCGCAGGAAATTGCCGGCGGTCACATGGGTCGGGTTGTGCACGCCCTTGGCGCGCAGCGAGTAGATGCCCCATGCCACGCCGGCGCCCAGCATCAGCAGCGCCCCGTTCAACGGCGGCGCCGACAGACCCGGCAGCAGCAGCGCGAACAGGCCGCCAAAAGCGATCAGCAAGCCGGCCATTTGCAGCATGCGCAAGCGCTCGCCGCGCCACAAGCCGTAGCCGATCATCGTCGCCTGAACGGCGCCGAACAGCAGCAAGGC
>CANFGA010000343.1 GCA_947446335.1 Oxalobacteraceae bacterium
AAGTCGTCCGCCGTGAGCACCATGCCGGAGACAGCGCGCTCGAACCAGCCCTCATGGATCGCCTTCTGGACTGCAACGCGGCGCTCGTCGCCGCTCATGCTCTTGATTGCGCCCGCCCATTCGCGCGCAGCGAGGTCGGCACGATCGATTGCGAACAGATCGAGTGCGCGCCCCAGGGCCGTATTGCCAGCCACGCGTTGCTGCAGCAGCGGATCGGCGGAAGGCTCCATCGGACACAGAAAATAGGGTTGTTGCAAGCGATCGGCCGCCAGCCAGCCATGAAAATTGGCGCCGCGCGCCGCCTTCGCATACAGCTTGCGCGCAGCATCTTGCTGGCCCAGGCGTTCCCTGATCCTCGCTTCAAAATACTGCCAGCGCGTATCGCTGCGCTGCGCTTCTGCCATCTTGCCGATCGCTGCCAGCGTCGCCGGATCGTCGCTGCGGCTGATCGCTTCACGCACCCGCCATTCATGCAGCCGTTCGTCGTAGGCCGATTCCGGCACCGCATTGAGGCGCTTGGCCGAACCCGGCAGATAGGACGCCACGGTCCACAGTGCGACCTGGTAAGCGATCCGCTCGCGCCCACCGGTATCGAGCGCGCCCGCCGGCAGGCGCGCCGTCAGCGACTCGGCCAAATCCGGATCGCGTCGGGCCAGGCGCGCCAAAGCACTGCTTGCGACATGGCGGCTGCGCGCGTTGGCAGGCCAGCTCGGCAAGCTGGCGGCCGGTTCGGCCAAGAAGGCGGCATACGACAGCGCCAGCTGCGCCGCTTCGCCGCTCATGCCTTTGGCGATGGCGCGGATCAACCCGCTTTCGCCACCATCGATGGCCAGATCGATCCGTTGCCAGCGCATCGTATCGTCGAGTTTGCCCAATTGCTCGAGCTTGGCCAGCGGCGCGTCGCATTGTGCTGGCAGCGAGGTGCCGGTGAGCCAGAGTTTGCCCGCTTCCGCGATCCATGCGGGAGTCAGGCTGCCATCGACGCCATCGATGGTGGCGCGCAAATTGGTGCAGCGCAAATACAGGCTGTTGCTGGGGCGGTAGTTGAGCCGGAAATTGGCCCAATCCTCGCGTTTGGCGAGTTCGGTCAGCCATGCGCCGCGCAGCCAGCTGCCGGCAGCTGGCTCGCCGATGCTAGATAACACCGCCTGCACCTGCTGCGGCGCGACGCTGGCGATTTGCTGGCGCAGCACGCTCGCTTGCAGCCATGGATAGAGCGGGTCAAGGGCAAAGCGCGCTGCCTGAGCCAGGTCCAGCTGGCCATTGTCGGCTTCGACGAAGGCGGCGCGCAGTTCGCTGCGGCGATCCGCTGCCTGCACTGATGCAGCGAGCTGTGTCAGAGCCAGGGCCAGGGTGGCGGCAACAGCTCGATAGGTACGGCGTGAGATCATGGTTGTCAAGGTGGCAAGCAATGGTTGAGGTCGGTAGATAGTAGTTGAGGTCGGCAATGGCCGAGATCAAGATTCAGGCTGGGGCGGCAGCCGGCATTTTTTCGATCAGCACGGCGCGTATTTCGCTCAGCTTGGCCTTGATGCGGGTCGCATTGGCATTGCCCATGCGCAGCAAGACCTTCTGTCCGGCCGAACGCGCCTGCAGCGCCGGATCGGCAAATTCCTGCAGCACGTGCGGCTGGGTCAGCGCCAGCGGCGCGCTCGGTGTTGGCGTTGCCAGCAGATGATCGATGACTGCGATCAGCCTGTCGTTGAAGTAGCCGTCCGGATAGCCCAGCTCTTGATACGCGCGCTGAAACAAGGGGTAGTGATGCGCATACAGGTCGACCAATTGCCTGGCGTCGGTCAAGTCAGCCAGATACACATAGCGGCTGTAGCGCTTGGCATTTTCGGCGGCGATGGTCTTGCTGCCGGCTGGCCCTTCGGTCAAGAAGGCACCATCTGCTTTCTTGATCGGCAGCAGCCGCGCGGCGGCGTTGGAGCGCGGCAAATTGTCGATCGTGACGACGATGCGGCGCACGATTTCCTGCGGCCACAGCAGCTGCTGTACCGGCACCTTGCCCAGCAAGCCGATCAAGGCTTCGTTGAGCGTCGCATCGCTGGCATCGAGCGCAGGCAGCGCGGAAGCGGCCGCTTGCATGCCGGTGGCGACCGGGTGGTGCAGCGGCGCTGGCACTGGCAAGATCGCTGTTGCTGCCTTGGGCGCTGCGGCCATCTCGGGTTCGGCCGTCCTTGTCGTGTCGACGGCAGGATAGGCTTGCGCTGCGGAGGGCTTGCTTTGCTGCCAGAAATAGATGCCGATGGCGGCGCAGCCGGATGCAAGCAGCAACGCCAATATGATTTTTTTCACGTGTTTTCCTCGATGATGCAGATGGCGCCAAGCACGGCAAGCAATGCCGCGCGCCAAGCCACTAGCATACCCGATACCGGATTTTTTTAAAAACCGGGGGCGCCGATCCGGCTTTTTCAACAAAAAAAACAGTGCAAATGCAGGCAAAAACAGGTCAAAAAAGGCTATTTTCAGCCGGTTATTGGCTGGTTCTTTTGCGCGTGCGCTTGACGCGAAGCATTTAATGGGTGACCCTAATTTTAACGAAAGCGGCAGTTTTGATGCCGCAACAGACCATTTGAAGGAGGTTTCTGATGTTTTTCTTGAAACTGAACCGGGCCCATGCCAAGGCGCGCCGATGACCGATCTCGTCGTCGTCGGCATGGCGTACTTTGAAGTATTTGTTCCGCCCCATCGACCTGTCGCGCCGGGTGAGGAATTGTTTGTCGATCGCATGCATTTGGCGCTGGGCGGCGCGCTCAACACCGCGAGCGTGGCCGCGGCGCTGGGTTCGAAGGTGACCTTGTGCGTGCCGATGGGGCATGGCATCGTCGATCAAGCCATCGAGCTGCTCGCTGCACGCCTGGGCATCACGCTGGTGCCGATTCCCACGCGCGACAATCCTGCGATCTCGCTGGTGTTCTCCGACGCTTGCGACCGCTCGTTCGTGAGCAGCGCCGATCTCGCGGCACTGGCGGGCATCGAGCGCTTGCCGAGCGCGCGCTGGATTCATGTGCCGGGGCTGGAAGAAGCGAGCCGCCTGACCGGGCCCTTGGCGCTGGCGCGCAGCGAGGGCGCGCGGATATCGGTGTCCGGCAGCTGGAGCGCAACACAACTCGAGCGCCTTGCCACCTGCGGCAACTTGGCCGATGCGCCGCCCTGGGATTTGCTGATATTGAATGAAAAAGAAGCGCTGGCCGCTTGCGGCAATATCGCCGAGGCGCCCGCGTTGCTGGCCGGCACGGCGCACTCGGTGCTGGTGACGCTGGGAGAAAAGGGCGTGTTCGGGGTGCTCGATGGCGCGCCATTGCAGGCGCCCGCACAGGCGCCGGCCGCCTCGACCTCGGTGCTCGATTCGACCGGTGCCGGCGATGCCTTTTGCGGCGGCTTGATCGCGGCGCTGTTGCAGGGTGCCACGCCATCACAGGCGCTGCGCCACGGCAGCCGCAGCGCAGCGCGCATCCTGGGCCAGACCGGGGGCGTGGTGAACGACGCTACCATCATGGAAGACTTGAAAGGAAATGCATGGAAATCCTGACCGTATTAGGGGGCGGCAGCGCTTACACCCCCGGGCTGTTGCAGGCATTGATTGCGCATGCCGCCCAATTGCCGTTGAAAACCGTTCGACTGTATGACATCGACGCCGAGCGCCTGGCCATCGTCACGCGCCTGGTTGCCGGCATGGCACGCAATGCCGGCGCTTTCCAGGTCGTCGCGGTCGATAACTTGGAAGCAGCGGTGCAGGGCGCCGATCTGATTCTCAATTCGACCCGTCCGGGCGGCCTGCAGGCGCGCCGCATCGATGAAACGCTGCCGCTCGAATTCGAGATCCCGGGCCAGGAAACGGTGGGCCCGGGCGGATTTTTCTATGCGATGCGTTCGGTGCCCGAGGCGCTGCATCTGGCCGATGTCGTGGAGCGACTGGCACCGCAGGCGACCATCCTCAATTACACCAATCCGAGCAATATCGTGACCCAGGCGCTGTTCGATCGCGGTGGCGTGAACGTGATCGGCATGTGTGACCAGTCCGATGAAGACTTGCAGGCGCTGGCCCATGCGCTGGACTTGCCGGCACGCTATGCGTTTCGCTGCAATGGCTTGAACCACGCGACCTGGTACAGCGACTTGACCATCGCTGGCGCGCCGCTGCCCGACCTGGCTCAGCCGTTGGCAGCACCGCAAGAGTATGACGAAGAGCACCAGTTGCGCTTTGGCTATTCGCTGGCGATGGCGCGCGCCAATCCGGGCTACTGGCCCAATTCCTACCTGCCTTATTATCTGCACCCGGGGGCCTTTGTCGAGCAGGCGCGCCGGGTCGGGCCGCGCAGCGACGTGGTGGCGGCATCGCTGCCGAAATACTATGCGCACTTCGAAGAACAGGGCC
>CANFGA010000344.1 GCA_947446335.1 Oxalobacteraceae bacterium
CCAGTCACGCCGATTGCCCCCAGTTGCAACGGATGGTCCCATGGCAGCGCACTCTTGCCAGCCTGGGTTTCGGCCACCGGAATGCCGTGCTGCTCGGCAAAAGCCAGCAGCGCGGCGCTGGCCTTGCCATACAGCACGCCGCCGCCGGCGATGATGAGCGGTTTGCGGGCCGACTTCAGCAAGGCGATCGCCTCATCGAGTTCGTCATCAATCGGACCTGCGGCGCGCAAGGTCACCGTGCGTGGCGAGAAAAAGGCGACCGGATAATCGTACGCCATCGTTTGCACATCCTGCGGCAGCGCCAGCGTGACGGGACCGCAGTTGGCCGCATCGGTGAGCACTTGTATCGCGCGCGGCAATGCGCTCAGCAATTGCTCCGGATAAATGATGCGGTCGAAATAGCGCGACAAGGGCTTGAAGGCATCGTTGACCGAGATCGCGCCATCCTGGCCATGCTCCAGTTGCTGCAGCACCGGGTCCGGCGCGCGCGAGACGAATACATCGCCCGGCAACAGCAATACCGGAAGCCGGTTGACATGCGCCAGCGCGGCGGCGGTCAGCAAATTGGTCGCGCCGGGGCCGATCGAACTGGTCACGGCCATCATGCGGCGGCGCATGTGCGCCTTCGCATAGGCGATCGCCGCATGCGCCATGCCCTGCTCGTTGTGAGCCCGGTAGGTAGGAAAAACTTCCCGGTACTGATACAGCGCTTCGCCCAATCCAGCCACATTGCCATGACCAAAGATGGCGAAGGCACCGCCGAACAGCGGCTGCAGCGCACCATCGTCGCCCTGCACCCGCAGCGCAGCGAGGTAACGCACCAGCGCCTGCGCCATTGTCAGGCGCACGGTCGCGCCGGCAGTATGATCTGCGGCCGCGCTCATGCTGCCTGCTCCAGAGCGACATGCTGACGGCTCGCTTGCCAGATAGCGATCAATTGCTCGAAGTTCGCGCGCGCCTCACCGATCAGTTGCGCATCGTCGATCTCACCGGCGAGCCAGCGCCGGCTCGGCTCATGGAAAATGGTACGCCCGACCATGAAGCCGCGGCAAGTCGCACTGGCAATGGAGGCATCGAAACTGGCAGCGAGTTGATCCACCGCTGCATGCAGGCCCAGCAACACCACGCCGCGGCAATGTGGATCGCGCTCTTGCACCAGCGCATCGATGGCGCGCCATTGCTGCGCCGTCATGCTTTCCAGCTTCCACCACTCAGGATAGATGCCGATGTTGTACAGGCGCTTGACGGCGCGATAGACGGTATCGGGCGCGCAAGCCATCGTTTTAGGCGGAATCACTTCGAGCAGCAATTCATGGCCACTGACCTGAGCCGCGTCATACAGCGCTTTCAACTGGGCTTCCTGTTCCAGGCGGGCCTCGACACTGTCATCGGGATGCAATTGCACCAGGCATTTGATCACGTGCTCCTTCGGCCAGCTGATCAGGTGCGAGCCGATGGAGCGGCCCCAGTCGAATTGCAACGGATTCGAGCCTGGCAATTCGACCGGACGGCCTATCCACCAACCGCGCCCGGTAGCGGCATTCAATGCATCCTCGCCGTAGCGACCGTCGATCAGCACGCCGATCTTGCCGGCCAGGCCGAGCGCCGCTTCGGTCTCGGCCACCGCCTGCACCAGCAAACATTTCAGTGCAGGGATGCGCTGCTCACTGGCACCGTTTTGCTGCGCCAGTTCAAAAAACTGGTTGCGATGATCAAAAGCAAAGACACAGAGTTCATTCCACTGGCGGCGCTTGACGCTGACCCGGTGCAAGCGGTTCAGCGTCGCATCCTGCCCCGGCTGGCGCAATTGTGCGGCATTGGCCAGAAAATGATCGAGTTCGAGCGGCGTGGGCATCGCCGGCGCGCACGCATGACGGGCCACGACGAGCGCGCCGCAGCCATTGGCCAACTGACAGCAACGGCTGTAATCGGCATGATTGAGCCAGCCGCTGAGAAAGCCCGACAAAAAAGCATCGCCGGCGCCCAGCACATTCATCACTTCGACCTGCACGCCGCGATAATTGAACGCCTCGTCCAGATCAGCAGGAATGGCGCCATCGATGACGGCGCAACCGAGCGGGCCGCGTTTGACGACCAGCGTCGCGCCCGACACCGCGCGCACTGCGCGCAAGGATGCGATGATGTCGGGTGCGCCGCCGGCGATCATGAATTCTTCTTCGGTGCCGACGATCAGATCGAACTGCGGCAAGATCGTTTGCAGATGCGCGGTGACGCTGGCGCTGGAGACGAAGCGGGTTTCGCCGTCGGCCTTGCCGGACAAGCCCCATAGCACCGGGCGATAATCGATGTCCAGCACGGTGCGCACGTTGTTGCGGCGCGCATGATCGAGCGCCAGCATGCTGACCTGGTGCATCGCCTGGGTCGAAAAATGGGTGCCGGTGATCAGCAGGGACTTGCTGCTGGCGATGAAGGCTTCATCGATGTCGTCCAAGCGCAACGCCATGTCGGCGCAATTTTCACGGTAAAAAATCAAAGGGAAAGTTGCACGGTCCTTCAAGCCCAACATCACCAGCGCGGTCAGACGCTGCGGATCGATCGATACATGGCTGACATCGCAGCCTTCGGCAGCGAGCGTCTCGGTCAGGAAGCGCCCCATGTGATCATCCCCGACTGCGGACAACATCGCCGAGCGCAAACCTAGCCGGGCGGTGCCGAACGCGATATTGGCCGACGAGCCGCCCAGATATTTGGCAAAACTGGTCACGTCTTCGAGCCGGGCACCGATTTGCTGCGCATAAAGGTCGACCGCGAGGCGACCCAGACAGATCACGTCGTGCTGCCGGCCGGCGGCAAATTGCGTGGTGTTGTTGATTGATTCTTTGATCGATTGGTTCATGGAGTCATCTTTCTTTCTAGACGGTGATGCCGTCGAGTTCACTCATCAGGGTTTGCATCTCGGCGCCGCCAGCCATCATGTCGAGCAGCGCGTCCTTGGTGACCGTTTCCTTGGTGTACGTACCCAATGACTGGCCCCGGTTGAGCAAGGTGAAGGAATCGCCGATCGGGTAGGCGTGGTGCACGTTATGGGTAATGAAAATCACCGAAATGCCGCTTTCGCGCGCCTTGTGAATCAGCTTGAGCACGTTAAACGATTGCTTCACGCCGAGAGCGGCGGTCGGTTCATCGAGAATGAGCACGCGCGCGCCGAAGTGCATTGCGCGCGCGATCGCCAGGCATTGGCGCTCGCCGCCGGACATGGTGCCGATCGGCTGGTGCGCATCGCGCACCATGATGCCCATTTCGGCCAGTTTGTCGCGCGCCGTCGCCGCCGCATACTCCATGTCGATGACTGGCAAACAACCCCACATTTTTCTGGTCGGCTCGCGCCCCATGAAGAAATTGCGCGCCACCGACAGCAGCGGCACCAGCGCCAGATCCTGGTAGACGGTGGCCACGCCCATGTCGAGCGCTTCGCGCGGCGAACAGAAGTTGACCGGCTTGCCATCGACCAGGTATTGGCCATCGGTCGGCTGGTGGACGCCGGCCAGGGTTTTGATCAGCGTCGATTTGCCGGCGCCATTGTCGCCCAGCAGGCAATGCACTTCCCCGGCCTTCAGGCGCAGCGTGACGTTTTGCAGAGCGATCACGGAGCCGAAGCGTTTGCTGACATTTTCCAGCGACAAAATGTAATTTGGCACTTGAGAGTTGGAATATTGGCTCATGCTTACCTCGACGCTGTCACGCGGCTGCGGACATAATTGTTGAACAACACGGCCATCAAGAGCATCACGCCGAGAAAGACGCGAAACCAGTCGGAATTGATGTTGGTGTAGGAAATGCCGATCTGCACCACGCCGAAAATCAGCGCGCCGAAACAGGCGCCGATCACCGAGCCGTAGCCGCCGGTCAAGATCGCCCCGCCGATGACGGCAGCGATGATCGCTTCGAATTCCTTTTGCAAACCACGGTCGGCGGCTGCCGAGCCGACATCGAATACTTGCAAGGTTGCAAACAGACAGGCGCAAAATGCGGTGAACACGAACAGCGAAATCTTGACCCGCTTGACCGGAACCCCGACATTCTTGGCGGCGTTGGCATCGCCGCCGACGGCGAAAATCCAGTTGCCAAAGCTGGTGCGCGCCAGCACGAAGCTCGCCACCAGCGCCAGGCCAGCCCACCAGACGATCACCTTGGGGATGCCCCTAACCAGCGGCTGACCGTTGTCGAGCACGGCGATCCAGCCGGCGCCGGCCATCCACTTAAACAGATCGACGCCGACATTGCCCTGAAACAAGAGGCTGGCCATCCAATCTTGCGCGCCCAATTCGCCCACACCGCTGACGATGGTGCGATTGGCAAACATGATCGACAGCGCCAGCGTCAAGCCGCGCAAGATGAACAGGAAAGCGAGCGTGACGATGA
>CANFGA010000345.1 GCA_947446335.1 Oxalobacteraceae bacterium
GCCGACTTGTTCGTCTCGATCCATGCCGACGCCTTCGTCAAGCCCACCGCGCGCGGCGCATCGGTGTTCGTGCTGTCCGAAAAAGGCGCCAGTTCGAGCGCGGCGCGCTGGCTGGCCGACAAGGAAAACCGGGCCGACCTGATCGGCGGCGTCAATGTCAAGAATCACGACCAGCAACTGGCCAGCGTGCTGTTCGACTTGTCGACGACGGCTCAGATCAACGACAGCCTGAAGCTGGCCAAGGCCGTGCTGGGCGAGATCGGCCACATCAACCGCCTGCACAAGGATTCGGTCGAACAAGCCGGATTCGCGGTGCTGAAGGCGCCCGACATCCCGTCGATTCTGATCGAAACCGCGTTCATTTCGAACCCGGAAGAAGAAGCCAAGCTGAACAACAATGGCTATCAGGACGAGATCGCCGAGGCGATCATGAAAGGCATCCGCAGCTATTTTGCCAAGAATCCACCACTGGCGAAAAGCCGCCAGACCTGAATCGGCTGCCTTGCGGCAGCACGACCAGGATCACAACACAGACCATGCTCAGGAAACAGCAATGACAGCAGCCACCCTCTGCCAATTTGGCCAGCTCGCCGCGGTGCGCATCGAAGCCCCCGATGGCGCGCAGGCGATCGTGACCTTGTATGGCGCTCACCTGGTATCGTGGAAGTCCAGCGCAGGCCAAGAGCGTCTGTTTTGCAGCGCCAAATCGAAACGCGATGGCAGCGCCGCGATCCGGGGCGGCATGCCGGTCATATTCCCGCAGTTCGGCAAGCGCGGCAGTGGGCTGCGGCACGGCTTCGCCCGCATCAGCGACTGGCGCATGATCGACAGCGGCCGGCAAGGTGAAGACAGCTTTGCCGAATTTTGCCTCGCTGCCAGCGACTTGGCACCACAATTGGCGCTGGACTGGCCGTTCCAGTTCGAATTGCGCCTGCGCATCGCGCTGCACGCCGACAAGCTCGATGTCGCGCTGACCGTGCGCAACAACGGAACGGATGCCTTTCCCTTTTCGGCTGCGCTGCATACCTACTATCTGATCGATGACCTGGCCCAAGCCAGCATCGCCGGATTGCAGCACGTGCGCTTCGAAGAGCAGGACCAGAGCATGGCGCTGCAAGAGCAAGCTGCGCTGCGCTTCGAAGACAAGCTGGACCGGATCTATTTTCAAGTGCCAGATGCACTGGTTCTCGATGCCGGCAGCCACACGGCCACACTGGAGCAGGCCGGCTTTACCGATGTCGTGGTGTGGAACCCGGGCGCTCTTGATGCGGCGTTGCTGACCGATCTCGCTGACGAGGAATACCGGCATTTCGTCTGCATCGAACCGGCCCTGATCGAACCGGATCTGCTGGCAGCAGGTGCCGAGTGGCGCGCCGTGCAACGCATCAACTGTACAACTGTCACGCCTGAAGTGCGCTAGTTCGATTCCTTGATGATGCGTCCGGAACTGGGTTGGGTCGGGCGCACATTGTAAGGATAAAGGCGGCTGAACAGCGCCATCTGGGCCGGCGCAGCCTGCACCGGCTGCTTCATCACCATCCACAGCACGCCTTCGCTGCAGGGTGGCGTCGACATCGATCCCATGTAGATGAAATACTCGCGCTGCAAAGGCAGCAAGTCGTTTGCATCCAACATGATGGTTGGCCTGATGACGTCGTTTTTTTCCAGCGGAAGATTGTTCCAGACCGTCTGTATCACGCTCTGTGCGCTACCGCGTTCGAGCAGCAGCGCCACTACCGCCTGCCGGCCTTCCCCATCCTTGTGCACCAGATGCACCGACATGTCAAAACTCTTGCCGTTGATGCGCTCTTCGGACGGCCGGTGAAAATGGAATTGCTGTAACTCGTAGCGGCGATTCATGATCGTGATGAAATTGCCAGTCCCGAGCGCGACCTCGACCGTGTGGCCATTGTCGACGACGGTGAATGACGATGGATGGTAATCGAAGACGATAGGCTCAAGATCGAGCTTGATGCCATCGCGGATATCGATCGGCGACTGGCGCGTGCCGCTGCTGCAAGCAGCCCAGTCGGGATTCATCCGAGCCCAGTTGGCAGGGCCAAACTCGCCCTCGTACGACCATTTGGTGCCATGCACGACCGGCGCAACCACCTCGCGCGGGGCGGCAGCGGCGGCTTTTTTCGCCTTGGCCGCAGCATGAACCCGGGTGGCTTGCTCGGCGCGCAACTGCACCAGTTTGGCGGCGATCTTGGCCGACAATTCGTCTTCGCTCAGCGTTTGATTGGCGCGCGCCCCCGAAGACTGCCCCTTGGCGGGAGGATCGGCGGCGAGTGCCGCAGATCCCGCCAGCAAGGGAGCACAGATCAACAAGGCAGTCAGCTTGCGCATAACGGAAAAATCATTCATTTTGCTTGTACGGCCGTGCGGCGCCAAAACTTGAGGCTGCACGGCGCGATTCCATCTCATTGCATTATCGGCCCAGCATGCGCTTGGACACTTTCCACAAGCCGCCCAGGGCGACCGGCACGATCGCAGCGCTGACGCCGACCAGCACGATCGTCGTCAGGTGATCGCGCACCACCGGAATATTGCCGAAGAAATAGCCTGCAGTGACCAGACTGATCACCCACAGCAGCGCGCCGGTGATGTTGTAAAGCTGAAAGCGGGTATGCGTCATGTCGGAAACCCCGGCCACGAAGGGTGCGAAGGTGCGCACCACCGGCACGAAGCGGGCCAGGATGATGGTCTTGCCGCCATGCTTCTCGAAGAAGGTATGGGTGCGGCGTAGCGCATCCTTGTTGATCCATTTGTAGTCGTGCGTGAACACTCTTTGCCCGATTTTTTCGCCGATCCAGAAATTGAGCGTATTGCCGCTGACTGCCGCCACCACCAGCAGCAGAATCAGCAATCCCAGGTCCATTTGGCCGGTGGCGCAAAAGGCGCCGGCGATGAACAACAGCGTGTCACCCGGGAAAAAGAACAGAACCACCAGCCCTGTTTCGCAAAAAATGATCGCGAACAGCACCGCATAGACGTACAAGCCATATTGGTCCAGCAGCATGCCGAGAGTCTTGTCGACATGAAGAATCATGTCGAAAAATTGCATAAAGTCCATATTTAATCCCTAAAGGTCGCCGCGGAATCATACACTACGCAAGACATCCGATCGCCAGAAAGCGCCCGATATTTCCTTACGCATCTGCCTGCGCCGCCGCAGCCTTCTCCGATACGATGTCCGGCCAGCCCTGTTTGCGCTTTCGATGCGGCGCCGCCAAAACGCTATAATCTTGCATCATGAATGCACCCCTCACGCCCTCGCGCCCCATCCTCGCACTGCCCGATCAATTGATTTCTCAAATCGCTGCCGGTGAAGTGGTCGAACGCCCATCCGCCGTGGTCAAGGAATTGCTCGAAAATGCGCTCGATTCGGGCGCCAGCCAGATCACGCTGCGTCTCGAAGAAGGCGGCGTCAAGCGCATCGCCATCACCGACAACGGCTGCGGCATCGCGCACGAGCAACTGACGCTCGCGCTGGCACGCCACGCGACATCGAAAATCGCCTCGCTGAGCGATCTGGAAAACGTCGCCACGCTGGGCTTTCGCGGCGAGGCGCTGGCCTCGATCGCCTCGGTCGCCGTCGTCACGCTGACTTCGCGCACGACAGATGCTGCGCACGCCTGGGAAATCACCGGTTCGAGCAGCGCCAGCGCGACACCGTCGTCCGGCGCGCAAGGCACCACGGTCGAAGTCCAGGATCTGTATTTCAATACGCCGGCGCGGCGCAAATTTCTCAAATCCGAGCAGACCGAATTTGGCCACTGCGCCGAAGTCGTGCGCCGCATCGCCCTGGCGCGGCCCGACGTGTCATTTTCGCTGACGCACAACGGGCGCGTCGTCGATCAATGGAACGTGAGCGAACTGGCCAAACGCAGCGCCCACATTCTGGGCGACGGGTTTGCTCAAGCGCGCCTGGCGCTCGACGAATCGGCCGGGCCGCTGCGCCTGCACGGCTATGCCGGCTTGCCAACCGCATCCAAGGCGCGCGCCGACGGCCAGTTCTTTTACGTCAACGGGCGCTTCGTGCGCGACAAACTGCTGATGCATGCGGTGCGCGCAGCCTATCAGGATGTGCTGCACGGCGACCGTTTTCCATCCTACGTGCTGGCACTGGAACTCGACCCGGCGCAAGTTGATGTCAACGTGCATCCATCCAAGATCGAAGTGCGCTTTCGGGACAGCCGCGCGGTGCATCAATTCGTCTTTCACGCAGTGCAGCGCGCACTGGCCCAGACCTCGGCCACCGCGCATGGTGCAGCGCCGGCACCGCAGGCCGCCAGCGGACCGATGCCTTGGATGCGCGAGCAACAGCAGTCCAGCTTTGGCGCGCAATTCAATGCTGTATCGGCCAATTCGGCTGCCAA
>CANFGA010000346.1 GCA_947446335.1 Oxalobacteraceae bacterium
AGCGGGCCCCGGGCGAGCAAGACAGTTTCGCGCGCAAGGATTGAATCTCCGGATCATCAGTTGCAATGATGGCCCGGGTATCCTGTTCCAGAATATAACCCTTGATGCTCCACTCTGTCTTGTCGCTCAATTGGTCGAGCGCTTGCACCATGTCTTCCCTGTGTCGTTCCAGGAATTGTCTCAGGCTAGATCGAGAGCAAAAGATGGTGCCAAACTTGACCGGTAACACCGGAGATGACTCCATGACGCGGGCCACCACGGCCTCATGCCGACCAGCCCGGGAAGCCACCCAGGATAAGGTCTGCAAGTTTTCTTCTGAGAATTCAGCGACAGCCACATCGCCGACCACGGCCACTACCCCGCCCTCGTAGAGCACTGTGACAGAATGACGCTCATCGACGCCAGGCACACCCTGCTCGGCCAACCCCTGCACTGCAGCAAGACAGGTTGACCGGGCCAAACAGTAAAGGTAAGTGCCCAATACAGGAACCGCCTCATCGAGCGCGCCGGTCATGCCAGGATCTCTGCCAGCGCAACTTCGAAATGTCGCGTCAGGATCAGCAACGGGGACGATGTTGCAAGTTTTCCTTTGGTTCCGGCTTCGATTCTGTCACGGATTGCATTCAAGGCAGCACGGTTGCAAATGGCACCAAGATCGGCACCGGTGAGGCCGACCGTTTCGGCCGCAAGAATCTTCAGATCCACCTTTTTATCGATGGGTTTGCCACGCACCTGAACCTGCAAGATGGCCAAGCGCTCCGGTTCATCCGGCAGTCCAATCTCGACTACCACATCAAAACGACCAGGTCGGAGCAAGGCTGGATCCACCATGTCAGGCCGATTCGTTGCCGCCAGCACGAACACACCGGTCAATTTTTCAACGCCATCGAGCTCAGCGAGAAACTGTCCAACCACGCGCTCGCTCACTCCGGCATCCGATCCCCCGCTGCCGCGGCGTGGAACCAACGCATCGATCTCGTCGAAGAAGACCAGACAAGGAGCCGCTTGCTTGGCCTTGCGAAAGACTTCACGCACGGCGCGCTCGGACTCACCTATGTACTTCGACATCAGAGACGGCCCCTTGACGGAAATGAAATTGACCTGAGTTGCACTAGCAGCAGCCTTGGCCAGCAGCGTCTTGCCGCAACCGGGAGGACCGCACAACAACACCCCCTTGAGCGGCTTCACGCCAGCCTCCTCGAACAGGCCGCCATGCTGCGCAGGCCACTCCAGCAACTCACGCAGCAAGCGCTTGGGCTGAACCAGTCCCCCCACATCGTCCCATGTGGTATCGGGTACCTCGACAAAGACCTCGCGCAGCGCGGATGGCTCGACTTCGCGCAGCGCTGCCAGAAAATCGTCCTTGCACAGTTCGAGCTTGAGCAACGATTCATATGGCAGCGAAGCTTGGGCGAAGTCGATTTCCGGCAAAATCCGCCGCACGCAGATCATCGCCGCTTCACGACACAGCGCTTCAAGATCCGCACCGACGAAGCCGTGCGTGATGTCTGCCAGACGGGCCAGATCGACATCTTGTGCCAACGGCATGCCACGGGTATAAATTTCCAAAATCGCAAGACGACCGTGGCGATCCGGGATAGGAATAGAAATTTCTCGATCAAAACGTCCCGGACGGCGCAGGGCCGGATCGAGCGCATTTGGAATATTGGTAGCGGCGATGATGATCACCTGCCCGCGGGCCTTGAGCCCATCCATCAGGCTCAGCAGCTGAGCCACCACGCGCCGCTCAACCTGATGCTCTCCACCAAGATCTTCCCGCTTCGGTGCGATCGAATCGATTTCATCGATAAAGATGATGCTCGGTGCATGTTTTGTCGCTTCATCGAACAGCTTGCGCAAATAGCCCTCCGATTCGCCATAAAACTTTTGCATGATCTCCGGGCCACTGATCGAAAAAAAGCGCACATCGGTTTCATGGGCAACCGCGCGCGCGATCAACGTCTTGCCGCAACCGGGAGGGCCATACAACAGAACACCCTTGGGCGCATCGATACCGAGCCGGGCAAATACTTCCGGAAAGCGTAAAGGCAACTCGATGATTTCGCGCACACGCTGAACTTCACGCTTGAGTCCGCCAATGTCCTCGTACGAAAAAGTAGGCCGTGCTGCTGCTTGCGCCTTGGCCTCCGTCAGCGCCGGGCCGACCGTCAGCAATGTCTCTGGTGCAATCAAGACCGCTCCCTTGGGTGACGTCTCGCGCACGAGAAAATCGAGCGAGCGACTGCCGAACAAGGTGCCCCGTATGCGGTCGCCCTCGACCACAGGCAAACCGTCCAGCCGCGCACCGATATACTGGAGATCGCGATCAGAGAGACCGGAGGCAGTCGGGGAAAGAACGATGCGCTGAGCTGACTGCGCGCGCACTTTCTTCAGTTCCACGAAATCGTCCAGCGCAACACCCGCATTGGTACGTGAAAGCCCGTCCAATTGAATACGGGCGCCACCGCGCACATCCTTGTATGCTGGCATCACCTTGCAGACAGTGCGACGCTTGCCGACAACTTCCACGATGTCGCCAATATCGACGCCCATGATCAACATGTCAGCTGGATCCATTCTCGCAAGCGCCCTGCCCACATCCTTGATCAACGCCTCGGTCACTTTCAGGCGCAACTCCTGGCCTTCGTTTTTTTTCATGATCAACTCCCCTTGCCATTTTTTGATATGACGATTTCAAGCACCCCATTCCTGCAATGAAAAGCAAGTTTGTCGGATGAGAAACTGGCAGGTAGCAGTACCTCTTTCCTGTATTTTGGCTCTCCTTTTTCTGTCGAGATGATCAAGATGTCGTCATGAAGTTCCAGTCGAACATTGTTTTCCTCAACGCCAGGAACCTCGGCCACGACCAGCAAGCGCCCTGGTTCATCAAATATATCGACCAACGGTTCGCGTATCTCTTGCACCTCGACCAGCTTGCCCCCTTCGTCGCGGCGCACATTACCGAATGGCTCGATCGTGACCGCTTTTTCACCCGCTGCAGATGTCACCGAGAAACCATATACGCCATGAACGCGCTGTTCCGGTCCGCCCTTCGATTGCATGCTGCTGCTGAATGTGCCGCCCTTCTGTTCGGCTTGCTCGGCCAATTTTCCAAGCAACTCGATGGCAGAACCGAGTCCGGAAAAAAATCCGCCGCCAGACGATTGGGTATTCTGACTGCCGAACATCGCCCCCAGCCTTCGTCCGATTTCATCGAGTTGCTCTTTGCCCTGAGCAAATTCATTGTTGCGTTTTTTATCAACCATTTTTTGCCTCTGATATGAATTGAAAAAATGCCCCGCTCTAGCGCCCTCTGCCGCTAGGTCCATAAGCGTCCTTCATGAATTGAGAAGAAGAAATTTGATACGCTTTCAATTTATTGTGTATCGTTTTGTAATCCATCTGCAGCAGGCGGGCAGCCTGGGCTTTGTTTCCATCAGCCAGCGTCAATGCCTGCAGCAAAACCGTGCGTTCCAATTGAGCGATCACGCGACCGGACAGCTCTTTCAGGGACAGCCCTTCTCCGGCAGCAAACAGTGTCGCGGAATCACATAAGGGACAGGCATGAGGATCACCGTCGTCAGAGACAGCGTGCGAATGAACCGCATGTGATTCAATATCATGCGACTCGACGTCAGAAAATGGCGCTGCACTGCAGCGCCCGGCGAGCATCCCGAGGCAATCGGGCGTGACCATGGCTTCAGGCTCATCGCAGAGCAAGACTGCCCTGCGCAACTGGTTACGCAATTCACGCGCATTGCCGGGCCAGCTATATCCCCGAATCAAGCCCCACGCTGCAGCAGACAAGCCCTGAACCCGCTTGCCCAATTCCTTGTTGGTCTGGGCCAGGAATCGATGGACCAGAAACTCCAGATCTTCTTTTCGTTCTCGCAATGATGGTATCGAGATCGTATACTCGGCCAGCCGGTGATAAAGATCACCCCGAAATGTCTGCTGGTCGATCATCGCCAGTAGGTCGGCATTGGTCGCCGCCACTACGCGAAAATCGATTTCCTGTTCCTTGGTACTTCCGATCCGATGAATCCGCCGGGTCTCAAGCACTCTGAGCAACTTGCCCTGCATCGCCAGCGGCAAATTGCCGATTTCGTCGAGAAAAATGGTGCCGCCATCGGCCATCTCGAATGCTCCGGCCTGGGCTTGGTGCGCACCGGTAAACGCGCCTTTTTCGTGCCCGAAGAGCTCGCTTTCGATCAACGTTTCTGCAATTGCACCACAATCGACAGCCACGAACGGCTTTGCCTGTCGCATGCTGCAGGCATGTATTGCCTGAGAAACCAATTCTTTCCCCGTTCCCGATTCTCCCGTTACCAGCACAGAAAAATTGGTGCGCGCCACCCGCTCCACTTCAGTCTGGATACGCT
>CANFGA010000347.1 GCA_947446335.1 Oxalobacteraceae bacterium
AATGGTCAGGGCGATTATTATCTGACCACGGCCAATGTCGGGCAAAAATTCGGCGCCTACGTGCTGTTCAACCTCGCCGCCAGATACCAACTGACGCCGACCGTCAATCTCGAACTGCAAGCGAAAAACCTGGCAGATCGCCGCCTCGAGTACGTCTGGATCAACGACCAGAGCCGTCATGCGCCGGGCGATGGCCGCGCGTTCTACCTGTCGGCCAATCTGAAGTTCTGACCCGATGAGCCGCATTTCATCCGCTGCCGGGCTGCAAGACCAGAATGTTCTGTCCCTGGCCTTGGCGCGCTGGCATTTCTATGCCGGCTTGCTGGTCTTGCCATTTTTGGCACTGCTGGCCTTGACTGGCGCGCTGTATCTGTTTCACGGCGAGATCGACGACATCGTCCACCGCGACTTGAAGAGCGTGGCAGCGGGCAGCGGGGTAGCAAAGCCACCGTCAGTGCTGCTGGCGGCAGCACTGACGGCGCATCCTGGCACCGCATTCAGCTATGTGCCGCCAGGCAGTGCGACCGGTTCGGCCAAGGTCGCCATCAAGACGACCGGCGGCAAAAAAATCGATGTGTATCTCGATCCCTGGCGAGGCGCAGTGTTGGGCAGCCTGGACGACAAGGGCAGCGTCTCGGGCATCATCCGCAGCGTGCACAGCCTCGCTTATTTCGGCCCGGTGGCCAATGGCTTGATCGAAATCGCCGCCGGCTGGAGCATCTTGCTGGTCTTGAGCGGCCTGTGGCTATGGTGGCAGCGCCGTCGCCTTTCCATCGCCATCGCGCCACTGCGCACGGCATCTCCCCGCATCTTTTGGCGCGACCTGCATCTGGTGCTGGGCCTGGTGGCTGCCGCATTCATCCTGTTCCTGGCCGTGACCGGGATGCCGTGGTCGATCTTCTGGGGCGACAAGGTCAATGCACTAGCCAATGGCACGAACTTCGGCTATCCGGCCGGGGTGCGGATCAGTTTGCCGATGTCGGACGAGCATCTGGGCCACACCGCGCCGCTGCCCTGGTCGCTGCGGCAAGCCCGGGTGCCGCTGTCGCCGTCGGATGAGCATGAGCACATGCACGACGCTGCGCCTGTCGCATCGATGGACATGAAGTCGGGTCTGAACCTGGATCGGGCCGTGACGATCTTCGCTGCGCTCGGTCTGGCGCCCGGTTACGCGGTCAGCCTGCCTGCCGGGCCGGGAGGAGTTTACACGGGGTCGGTCTATCCGAACGATCTGGCCCGGCAGCGCGTGGTCCATCTCGATCAGTTTTCAGGGCAAGTCTTGCTCGACATGGGCTACTTTGATTATGGCCCGCTGGGCAAGGCGCTGGAGTGGGGCATCAATGTCCATCTGGGCCAGCAATTTGGCCTGGCCAATCAACTGGTGCTGCTGGCCGCTTGCATGGTCATCTTCTTGCTGTGCGTCTCGGGGGCGATGATGTGGTGGTGCAGGCGCGCACCCGGGACGCTGGGGCTGCGCCCGTTGCCGATGGCGCCTGGGATCCAAAAAATCTTGCCACTTTTGCTGCTGGCGGGCGGCGTGCTGTTTCCGCTGGTGGGCGCATCGATGCTGGCGATGCTGCTGTTCGAGCGCGTGCGCGCAGTCAGCAAGCACCGCAGGCAGCGCTGAAGCGGTTACCCTTGCCAGCTCAGAAGTCGATCGAGCCGGACAGCGCCACCGTGCGCGGCGCGCCCAGCACCAGATAGCCGGCGCCCGGATAGCCGCCGGCCGAGGCCCAGTAATTCTTGTCGGCGACGTTGTCGATGCGCGCGCGCAGCGTCACCTTGCGGTCCGCGATGCGGGTGACATAGCTGGCGCCCAGGTCGACGCGGGTCCACGACGGCAATTGCTGCGTGTTGGCGCCGTCGGCATATTGCGCCGCCGTGTACAGGGTGCGCGCGGTCAGCGTCAAGCCGGCCAGGTTGGGCACATCCCATTCGGCGCCCAGGTTGAGCTGGGTATCGGGCACGCCGATCACATCCTTGCCCTGGTTGATGGCGCCGGCGGTGGTGCGCTGCTTGGCATCCAACAAGGTCAAGCCGCCCAGCACGCGCACATCGCGCATGGGCACGCCGAACACTGACAGTTCGAGCCCCTCGTTGCGCTGCTCGCCGTAGACGCCGAACTGCCGATCTTGCACATAGGCCGAGGGCAGCGTAATCGAAAACAGCGCCGCGGCGAAGCCAACCTTGCCGGCATCGACCTTGATCCCGATTTCCTTTTGCCGCGATACATAGGGCGCAAACGCTTCGCCGATGTTGTCGATGTTGGCGCCGGAGGCAACCGGGCCTTGCTGCAAGCCTTCGATGTAGTTCGCATACAGCGACACGTTCTTGAACGGCTTGTAGACGATGCCAGCCACCGGCGTGACGCGGCTCTCGCTGTAATGCGATTGCGCCGCACCCGTGGTGTAGTCATAGTTGTCGGACGCAATCTTCTGGTGGCGCGCGCCCACCGTCAGCAGCACCTTGTCATCGAACAGCGACAGCGTATCGGCCACCGCGTAGCTCGTGAGCGTGGTTTTGCTGGTCAACAGCGGGTCGTTCAGATTGCCACCGAAGGCAGCCAGTGCCGGCGCGCCGACCTGGACCGGATGGAAGATGTCGGTCGCAAAACCTGAAAAATCGCTGAATGCATAGGCGTTGCGCGATTCCTGACGGAAGGTAGACGCCGTGGCGCTCAGGCTGTGGCCGATGCTGCCGGTGCGCAGTTTGCCGCGCACGCCGATTTCGCCGGTGCGCACCGTGTCGTGGCGCACATTGTCGAAACGGTACATCGAGGCCGTGCCGCTGCCAGTACCACCGTTGCTGACCGTGGGCAAGGCCAGGATGTTCGATTCGTCGCCGCTGCGCGCGCCAAAAGCGGCCCAGGCCACGACGTCGGTAGCCAGATCGATTTCGCCGCGCACGGTGCCGAAGGTGTCGCGCTCGTTCGAGCGGGTCCATGGCTGGCCCCAGTTGCTGCTCGCGTCCGGCGCGGCCGGCATGGCGCTGTCGCCGGTCAAAGTCACGCTGGGGCGACTGCCCTTCAATTGATGGTCCTGATAACCGACATCGGCCGAGATGCGGAAATTGCCGCCGTCATGGTCGAGACCGACCGACAGCACGCTCAGCGCGCGCTGTTCGCCATCGACTCCGGTGTCGCCATCGCGGCGCACTGCATTGACGCGCACGCCGGTGTTGTTGTCAGGGCCGAAGCGGCGCCCGATGTCGAGCGCGCCATAGCCTTGGCCGCCGGTCTCGAGGCCGGCCGTCAATTGGGTCAGCGCTTCATTGCCTGCGCGCTTGGGCAACAGGTTGATGGCGCCGCCGATGCCGCCGCCGCCCGGTGCGGCGCCGTTCAGGAAGGAATTGGCGCCGCGAAACACTTCTACGCGCTCCAGCAATTCGGCTGCGACGAATTGGCGTGGCAGCAAGCCGTACAAGCCGTTGTAGGCGAGGTCATCGGAATTGACGGCAAAGCCGCGGATCACATACAGCTCCTGGTAATTGCCAAAGCCGCGCGCCACCCGCACCGACGGGTCGTTTTGCAACACGTCCGCGACGCTTTTGGCTTGCTGGTCCTGGATCAGGGCCTGGGTATAGTTGGTGGTATTGAACGGCGTATCCATCATGTCGACGTTGCCCAGCACGCCGAGGCGGCCGCCGCGCGCCACCTGGCCGCCGGCGTAGGCCTTGCTCAAGCCATCGGCGGACGCATCGGCCGAGGCCCTGATCACGACCGTTTGCATGGTCTCGGTTGGCGCGGTTTCAGTCTGAGCCTGCGCAGTGGCGCTGATCAGCAGCAGGGCGGCGAGCGCGAAAGGGGAGAGTTTCAGGGGCGGATTATGCATGGGGTCGATGGCTTCGTGATTGTTTGTAATAAGAACTATTCGCATTGTAGGGCAAAACAAGTTCTTATTGTTTGCGAATGATAATGATTTGCATTATTATTTTATCTTTACTTCTCAAACAGCGATTCCACATGACCCTCAACAATGTCCGCCGCTGGGCCTGGATCCACCGCTGGAGCAGCCTGGTGTGCACCGGCTTCATGCTCTTGCTATGCCTGACCGGTTTGCCCTTGATCTACCATCACGAAATCAATCACTGGCTCGGCAATGAAGTCGAAGCACCGAAGATGGCGAGCGATGCGCCCAAGGCCGATCTGGACCGGGTGATCCGTGCGGCGCAGGCGCTCTATCCGGGCAAGATGATGATGTACATGTCGCAAGAAGCCGACCAGCCCGCGATCTGGAACCTGACGCTGGGCGAACATCCGACCGACGAAGGCTACAAGTCGATCGCGGTCGATGCCCGCAGCGCCGAAGTGCTGGCGCAGCCCAGCATGGAGGGCAGTTTCCTGGGCGTGATGTTCCATCTGCACACCGATCTGTATGC